>CAZWQC010000035.1:3330-12430 GCA_964635785.1 uncultured Ectothiorhodospiraceae bacterium | reverse complement strand
GCCAGCACACGTCGGCCTTGTTCTGCCAGTTGCCAAGCCAAACTCGCTGCCAAAGTCGATTTCCCAACACCGCCTTTGCCGGTAAAAAATACGCTATGCAACGACTCATCTCACTCAATCGATATCCAACATACCCACGACGTCAGCCATCGAATCCGAGGCCGCTAGCGCGCGTGCGCGCAACACTTTTAGCTCGTGGTCGAGGTAGGGTAACAGTTCCGTGGCAATGAACGACGGCGGTGCAGGGATACCGACACCCGATCCAAGCAACAACAGGACAAAGCTGTTCTCCAGCTCTTTTAGCTCGAAACGAGTCAACTCCACCGCTTTGTCGCGGTGGGTTTCGTCCATCGTGCGCAAACACGAACGAATCCACGATAACAACCGACCCGACCAACGACCAACCCAATGCCACATAAGATGCCCTCGACCTACCATGTCCACTCCCCGCAGGCGACGGGTGCCACCGCTGGATCCGCCAACTCAACTTAACGATCGCTGGAGACTAGGTTGTACCAGTGACCGCCGCGATCACGCGATCGCGCCCGGCCGCCTTCGCCGCATACAAAGCCTCGTCCGCTCGCCTTATCCAGTCATCCAACATTTCGTCAACCACGTACTGCGCCACCCCCGTACTAATCGTCACCTCGCCCACCTGGGAGAACGGAACGGTCTTCACGTCTTGGCGAACACTCTCCAGCAACGTCAACCCGCCCGGCAAATCCGTACTCGGCAGCAACAGCAAAAATTCTTCCCCACCCCAGCGCGCCAACACATCACCGCCACGAATCCGGCTAGCGATACGGATAACCAGCTGTTTCAACACCAAATCCCCTGCCAAATGGCCATAGGTATCATTGATGCGCTTAAAACGATCGATGTCCACCAGCGCGATCACCGCAGGCTGCCCCCGTTCCCGCACATTGACCATGGCTTTTTCGATTTGCCCTTCGGCATACAGCCGATTATAGGCGCCCGTCAAGGCATCGTGGGTTGCACGCTGTTCCAATTCCGTTTCGAGTTGTTTGCGCTTGGTGATATCACGCGCGAATACCACCACTCCCGTCGGCGAACGATCCCGCGCCGCGTCAATCGGATAGGCAAACACCTCCATCCATCCGACTCTCGACGATTCCGGCCCCGGTTTGACCACGGTCCCGGTGCTGCCGGTGGTTAGCGCGCTCACTGCGGGACACTCCGCGCAAACGCTGTCTTTACCACAGAACACGGCGTAGCATTTGCGCCCGACCGGGTTTTCTCCATCCCGAAACCAATGCTGTGCCGTTGGATTGACTTTACGAATGGCAAACTCGGTGTCTATGACCACCACAGCCTCTTTAATGCTGGCGAAAACCGCACGAAGAAATGCTTCGCTTTGCAACAATGCACTTTCCACCCGCTTGAGCTCAGTGATGTCCACAATCGCCAAATGCCAATACACTTGACCCTCGTGCGTGAAGCGACTTGTCACATCACACCGAACCCGACGTTCCTCGTCCCCGCCCTCGTCCAGCAGAGTATACTCCCGACACTTGCTGCCGGACGCATCGTTCAATAATTCGTAAAGATGGCTTGTTAAAACCACCTCTTGACTTGGGTGAAGAAAATCGGCAAAGTGCCGCCCAAGTAATTCATACCGCGGTTGCCGGAGTAACTGTGCCCCGGCCAGATTGACTTCGACGATATGCCCACGTTGGCCGAGGGTCACGAATCCGACGGGTATGCTGTTATACAAATCTTCGTAACGGGCATTGGCTTCTTGCAACAGCGCCTGAGTCGCCTGCAGTTGCTGCTCACGAACCTCCAGTTCCATTTCCTTTGCCTGCAATTGGAACGTCAAGTCAGCGGCATCCGGCTTTGGCAATGCGCGCGCCGGCAGAGCGCCATTGCCTGGGCAACCGCTCTCGGCGTTAGACTTCGCGTCGGCTGTGCTTTTTTTGAGTGGTTCGAGCGTACTCATCAATGTCAACTAGCGATCGTGTCTACCATCCCGGTGGTCAACCCAAACCCAGCCTCATGGAAAGACGCTTAACGTCTTGCTATGATCTATATCTTTATGCGGTTCACTGGTTTGGATGGCCCGCTATCACAACAACAACTCGTCACCATCTTGGGCAAAACAGATGCTCTCTATGACGACAAGCCATCGTCCGAGGCAGTCTGCCGCTTTATGGACTTTACTTGGGTTGTGCCGTGATGTCAACGAACGCCTGACACCTACCTGCCACGGTCTTTGCCGTTGCAATCGTCGAATTCACAGCCTTGCGTGGAGTCGGCCAACACCGGCGCAAGTGGCACGTCACTGCCGCTGACCAGTTTTCCCGAACGTCAACTAGGTACTTATCGTTGCAAGAATCTGGCAGAAAACTGGGTGCGTCTTTGCTCCTGCGGGGAAAGGGACGCAAGAACTTTTGCAACGATGGCGACGACACGCAAGGATACTTTGACAAATGGCCATAAGATCGAACGCCTCAACCAATCGCTCGACGATCGCATGCCTGTACGACCCGAACCAACACCGCTGGCGTTTGGCACACCGACTTGTCAACGCATTTACGACCTATCGACACACCGACGTCGTACCGATCATCGCTGAGCTGCAACAGGCAACTGAGCACCACGGCTACCATGCGATTGGCTTTCTCGCCTTCGAAGCCGCATCGGCAATGGATACCGCGTTTCCCATCGCCGCGCCACCCAAAGACTTTCCATTGCTCTGGTTTGGCTTGTTTTCCGATCTGCTTCATAGCAAGGCGTTGCCCCCTGCCCACGCAACCGAGGCATTATCGCCTTGGCAGGCCGATCGGTCCCCTACCGACTATCACCACGCCCTCAATCGAATTCGCGATTACATTGATGCGGGCGATATTTACCAAGCCAACCTCACTTACCGGCTGCTGGCGACCGGGCATTGCGACCCATGGTCGTTATTCCGATCGCGTGTCACGCCGACCGTACCACCTTACTCTGCCTATCTCGATACCGGCGAGTGGGTGGTCTGCAGCTTTTCACCCGAATTGTTCCTCCAACAAGACGGCGATCTGGTGAAGTCTTGTCCCATGAAAGGCACGGCACCCCGCGGGCTTCATCGTGCGCATGACCGAGCTCAAGCCGACCGCCTACATCGCTCCCCGAAAGAACGTGCGGAAAATCTGATGATCGTCGACATGGTGCGCAATGACTTAAGCCGCATCGCCCGCACAGGCAGCGTCCGCGTTCCGGCATTGTTCACCGTCGAACGTTACCCGCAAGTCTGGCAAATGACATCGACCATTACGGCGCAAACTTCAGCAAATCTGGCCAGCCTCCTGCAAGCGACATTCCCACCTGCGTCAGTTACCGGCGCACCGAAAGTCCGCGCCGTCGAGATCATTACCTCACTGGAGACCAGCCCACGTGGACTATACACCGGTTGCATCGGCAGCCTCGGTCCCGGGCGGCAAGCACAGTTCAATGTCGCGATTCGCACGGTGGTGCATCACCGCCCCTCGGCAACTTGGTGCTACGGTACTGGCAGCGGTATCGTATGGGATTCCGACAGCCGGGAAGAATGGGAGGAAACGCATCACAAAGCCCGGGTATTGACCGAACCACGCCCCCGCTTCAGCCTCCTGGAAACGCTTTTGTGGCGCCCGGGAACCGGATTCTTTCTGCTCGCACAGCATTTGCAACGATTGCGCGCTAGTGCCGAATACTTTCAGTTCGATTACGACGAACGGGCGATTGCCCGGGCATTGGATCGGTTCGCGGACCCACTTCCCACCGTCCCTTACCGGATCCGCTTGCTGGTAGCGAACGACGGCGAGCCAACCGTGGCGGCAAACCCCATCACCGCGACCGATCGACACTATGGCACGGTCACCTTGGCGAATCGACCAATCAACAAAGATGATGTTTTCCTCTACCACAAAACTACATGGCGGAAAGTTTACGATACCTGTCACTCCGAACACCCAACACACGATGATGTGATACTTTACAACAACGATAACCAGATCACCGAGTCAACCCGTGCCAACCTCGCCTTCGAACGCAGCGGGAAACTCTACACCCCCCCACTCGAAGCCGGCCTATTACCCGGCACCTATCGGGCTTGGTTGCTCGAACAAGGCGTACTGCACGAAGGCCATCTGCCCCTCGACGATCTGGCGACGATCCCTCGCGTCTATTTAATGAATAGCGTTAAAGGACTTCAGCCTATCGTGGTCACAGTGTCGAGGTAGCCACTCATCGAGCCCTACGTTGGAAGCGATAGCAAAGCCCGTTTACTCGATGTTCTGCACCTGTTCCCGCATCTGCTCGATGAGCACCCGCATTTCCACGGTCGCTGCCGTGGTCTCACTGTCGGCCGACTTTGCCGCCAGTGTATTTGCCTCCCGATTCAGCTCTTGCATCAGGAAATCGAGGCGACGGCCAACCGGCTTGTCTTCGTGCAAAGCCGCACGTAATGCGGCGATATGCGCATCGATCCGATCCAGCTCTTCCGCAACATCCAATTTTTGCGCCAGCAACACCATTTCCTGCTCCAACCGACCCTCCACCGGTACTGCCGCGATTTCAGCAAGCCGCGCGTGCATTCGCTCCCGTACGGCGGCCAACACCGCTGGCCGCCGGGACCGGACCCGACCGACCCATTCAGCCAATGCCACGGCCCGTACTTCAAACAGCGCCAACAAGCGCTCGCCTTCCTGTGATCGCTGTTGCACCAACTCGTCGACGGCATCTTCCAACAGCGCCAACACCGCCGAGCGCAAAGCGTCCACATCCAGCGCGTGGGCGATAACCACACCCGGCCAGCGCAAAATCTCCATCGCGCTCACCGTTCCCGCTGTTGGCAAACGCTGTTCGATCTCCGCCAAGGTCGCAATGACCGCCTGGGCCAGCTCGACGTCAACCTGGAGCGCACGATCAGCCACACTCAACGTTTGCCACCGAAACGACGCTTCGACCTTGCCGCGGGTAACCCGGTCACGCAATACATCTCGAATCCTCTGCTCCAACGGTTTGAGTTCCTCCGGAACCCGCAAACTCATCTCCAAGTAGCGATGATTGACCGAGCGCAACTCCCAGCTCAGCTGACTTGTTTCGACGCAGCGCTGCCGCCGCGCATATGCTGTCATGCTCCGAATCATGGCAAAAACCTTTTGACAATCGATCGAGGTAACGACTCGGCACGCGTACCGCGGCGGCACTGACCCCTGGCCGGATCTGTCACCCACTTCGACGGCCGAACCCGAGTGCCAAATTGTAGCCGATTCGCCCACTTGACGAGCTCACACGTCTGCACTCATTGCTAGCCAACCGGCGCATGAAATGACGACACGCCGATCAGAATAGGGTATACTGCAGCGTTAGCCAACTCACAGAGATCGACTATGCGTCCGAGCGGCCGCGCGACCAACCAACTTCGCCCCATCAGCTTTGAACGCCACTACACCAAGCACGCCGAAGGCGCCGTGCTGGTCAGTTTCGGTGATACTCGCGTTTTATGCACCGCGACCATCGAGGATCGCACCGCCCCTTTCCTCAAAGGGACCGGGAAAGGGTGGTTGACCGCAGAGTACAGCATGCTACCGCGATCGACGCACTCGCGCACGCCACGCGAGGCCACCCGGGGCAAACAAAGCGGGCGAACGGCGGAAATCCAACGCTTGATTGGGCGTGCTCTGCGCGCCGCATTGGACTTGGAAGCGCTTGGCGAACGTCAGATCGTGATGGATTGCGACGTCATCCAAGCCGATGGCGGCACCCGCACCGCTGCGATCAACGGCGGCTTCGTTGCGCTGCGGGATGCGATTGATTATTTGCACCGGCGTGAACCCTTTTCGCGCTATCCGCTGCATGGCGCGGTCGCGGCCGTCTCTGTCGGCATCTACCGCGGCGTTCCCATTCTCGACCTCGATTACGCCGAAGATCGCGATGCCGAAACCGATATGAATGTTGTCATGAACGATAACAACGCGTTCATCGAGGTTCAAGGCACTGCCGAGGGACATGCGCTCCGTCGCAACGAACTGGATGAATTGCTGAGCTTGGCCAGTCAAGGCATCAGCGAGATATTGAACACACAACATCACTCAAGCGAAGTGACGGACTTGGCAAGTCGCAGCCGCCTGCCGCACGATGGGAGAACGACATGGCCGAAGCAAACACAATCTGCATCGTCGACGACAACACCACCATCGTCCAGCACGTAACCCATGTGCTGAAACACGCGGGTTATCGCGTTGTCGCGACCACGGACAGCACCCGCGCCATCGACAAGATCGCGGCCATCGGCCCGAATGCCATCCTGCTTGACATCATGATGCCCGAGGTCGACGGCATGGAGGTATTGCGACGCGCCCGCGCACTGCCTGAATTCGACTACGTGCCAATCATCATGCTCACGGCAAAATCGTATGACTATGACAAAAAGCTCGCCATGGACCTTGGCGCCAATGGTTTTATCTCCAAGCAAGCCGACTGGGAGGAACGGCTGTTGGAATGTTTACAACGCACCATCGCCGACAAACTCGTCGTCCAGTTTTGGGGCGTTCGCGGCACTTTGCCGGCACCCGGGGCGGACAACATTCGCTACGGCGGCAATACGTCCTGCCTAACCCTCGATTTCCCGGACGGCCAGCTTTTCATTTTCGACGCCGGGACGGGTATCAAGAATCTCTCCAATCACCTGCTCAAAACCGGTCGTGCCAAACGGCTCGAAGCCAAACTTTTCGTCTCCCACCCGCACTGGGATCATATCAACGCCTTACCGTTCTTCGCTCCGCTTTACATGCAGGGCGGCGAGATCGAAATCCTGGGACCGTCGCAACAAGCCGTCAACATGGAAACCATCATTTCCGAACAAATGAATGGTGTCTATTTTCCGATCAAAATCCGCGAGTTCGCCGCGCGCGTGGCTTTTCGTGACCTCGGTGAAGCGCGACTGCAAATGCGTCGGGTGCATCTTGAAACGATTCTCCTCAATCATCCAGGCAATTGCCTAGGCTATCGCGTTACCTACCGGAACCGACGTGTTTGCTACGTGACCGATAACGAGTTGTATCCGAGCCACAGCGAATTCTACAATCCACGGTACTTTGAACGCTTGAGCGAGTTTTGCCATCACGCCGACGTCCTGATTACCGACGCGACTTACACCGATACCGAATATCAAACGAAAATGCATTGGGGACATTCGCCCATCAGTGAAGTCGTCAAACTCGCTCACGCGGCACAGGTACGCCAACTCTGTCTACATCACCACGATCCCGATCAACATGACGACGACATCGATGCCAAGCTCGCGACATGCCAGGCGCAACTCGCCGCGCTCGATTCGTCTACCCTTGTCATCGCGCCGAGCGAGGGCGACACTCTCACGATCTGATCGCCTTGGTTCTACGCCATGCTTTTTCCATCAACGCACCCATCGTCGAGCGATGTATGTATAATGCACTCAAAGTCATCAGGGTCTTCGGCGTACCGAAACCGGCACAATCACCGCGGTCGGGGCCACCTCGCCGGGCAACTCGCGACAACGGCACGGGCTGGACGACCGAGCTGGCGGATGGGTCCGACCATTCCGCCGCACGGCAGCCTACCCGCTGTTAACGTCGCTTGCCGCTGCCCGGCAAGACCCGCCACAATGCAGTGACCCAACCTAACCTGCATGTTCCAACCATTTGTTCGCGACTGAAGTACGATCAAGCCATGCCCATCTCGCAATTACTGAAACCAAAAATCAAGCACAGCGATCCAGCGATTCGCATCAAGGCCATTCATACCATGGAGCAAGACCCGGATGGGATCCTCACCGAACTCGCTTTGCATGATCCCGACATGTCGGTGCGCGTTGCCGCCTTGGAGCGCATTGACGACATCGAGGTGCTGTGTCAGGTTGCACAATCCGGTGACGCCGCGGCCACAACGGCATTGCGCCGGTTACGGGAACGGGTCAAAGCCAATGCCGCATGCGGCGATAGCGAGCTGATCAAACGCTTACTAACCCTGCTTGCCGATCCAGACCTGGCGCAGGAACTCGCGGAACGCGGCCAAGATCAACAGTTACGCTGTGAGGCAGTGACGTATGTGAACCAAGCCGATGTACTGTTGCGCATCGCGCGGGACGATCCTGCCGCTAGCGTTCGCTTTGCTGCCGCCGAACGCATCCATGATACCGAGCATCTACAATTGCTCGAACCCCATGCCCGCAAACGCGATAAACGTGTCGCCCGGCTGGTACGGGAACGCCTGGACGCGCGCCAAGCGGCAATCCAACGACAGCAGGGACGAGACGCTACCTTAAAGGAACTTGCCGAACTCGTCGCCAACCCCCATTGGCCGGCCGGACAAGCCACCGGACTGCGTCTGCAACAGCGTTGGCAGAGTTTGTGCGAAGATACCGACACCACCGAACAATCCCGCCACGACACGTTGTGGCAACAGCACCAGGCTCAGGTCGACGCCCATCTGGCACAAATTGCCGCCGAAAAAGATCTGAAAGCCAAGAAACAGGCGCTGCTCGAACAGGTAGCCAACCTCTCGGCACCGACCGACGAGCCAGCGCAACTCCCCGCCGCCGTTGCCACACTGCAAGACCAATGGCAGGCGTTACCGGCATTGCCGAACGAATCGATCGAAGCCGAGCTACAGGACGCATTTCAATCGCACATCCGGCGCGTGGACGATCTGGTTTCCGGCAAACAGAGCGAAACGGCACGACAGGAACGGGCCGACGAACTGGTCCAACGGGCCGAACGGTTGCTCAACGAGAGCACACCGGCCGTCAACGCCGTCAACGCATTACAACGCGACTGGCGCGAACTTACCGTGCAGCTGGATACGTCCGCGCTCAACGCCACCAATCAGCGGATCAAAGAAGCCATCCAAACCCTGGAAACCCGCATACAAAACATACGCGAACAACAGCGCCAAAAACGACTCGAGACCATCGAGCAAGCACTCAAGGCCCTCGAACAAGCACTCGAAGCACGGCAATTGCAGGCCGCCGAAACCGCGGTCAAGCAAGCGCGCGAACGCCTGGACCAAACCCAAGATCTTCCCCGTGGCGACAAGGAACGCTGCGAACGGCGGCTACGTAACGCCATGCCGGCGT
>CAZWQC010000035.1:0-3320 GCA_964635785.1 uncultured Ectothiorhodospiraceae bacterium | reverse complement strand
GCGTTGAACGAGCTGCGCGATTGGCGACATTGGAGCACCGACCACGCCAGGGAAACCCTCATCAGTGAGACCGAAGCACTGATCGGCGCCGACCTCCCGGTGGAAACGCTCGCCAACCAAGTCAAAGCCAAGCGCGAGGAATGGAAAAAGCTGGGAAAACTCGACCAGAGCGCCAAAGCACTGTGGGAACGCTTCGATCAAGCCTGCGAACGCGCCTTCGAGCCGGTCGTCGCCCATCGGCAACAAGTCGCCGAAATGCGTGCCAAGCATCTTGCCAACCGCAACCAAATCTGTGCCGATCTGGAGGCCATCGCCACTGAAACCGATTGGGAATCGCCCAATTGGCGCCTTCTCGACAAACGCATCAATCAGCTACGTCGAACCTGGCGTGATGCCGGCGAAGTGGAGCACCGCGATTGGCGGGCCGTCAAACGCCGCTTCGACCAAGCGATCACGGCGTTGGATGCCCACATGGACCAAGAACGTGTGCGCAATCGCCGGCAGCGCGAACTACTGATTCAAAAAGTCCAAGCCTTGACGGAAGAAAACGATCTTAGTGCCGCCGTGCAGCAAGCCCGCGAAGCGCAGCGCGCTTGGCAACCCACCGTTACGGGTCGTCCCCGCGACGAGCAACGCATGTGGAAAGAATTCAAAGCGGCCGTCGATACCGTTTTTGAACTTGAGCGCAACGCACGGGTAGCCGCTGACGAAAGCCAGCAATCCAATCTCAAGCGCAAACAAGACATCTGCGAGGCGGTGGAGAACTTGGCCGACGGCGATGCCGCAACGCTGCTATCCCGGCAACACGAAGTCGAGTCGTTGGAACAGGACTTTCACGCAATGACCGACATCCCGAAGCGCGACCGCGGAAAAATCGAAAAACGCCTGCAACAGGCCTTGCGCAAGGTCGAAAAAGCCTTGCAATCCGCTGCCGAACGGCGTCAAGACGAGGCATTGGATCGTCTCGCCATCAAGGCCTATTTGTGCGAACGACTCGAAGCGGCCGTCGACGAACATCACGGGGACTCGTTATTAGCCGCCGCGCAATCGGCTTGGGAGGCACTTGCCCCGGAAACCGAAAAAGACCGACAAGCCCGTCTCGAACAGCGTTTCCAACGTGCAATCGCCGCCGCACGTGGGGAATCGGCTTTGCCAGATACCGCCAAGCGGGAGGAAAACCTCGCCGCTCGGCACGCCCTGTGCCTGGATTTGGAAATTCTCACGCAAACCTCTACACCGGACCCCTATCAATCGCGGCGTATGGCTCGCCAAGTGGAACTCCTTGCAGAAATGCTTCCGGCAGGGACCGATCAAAACGATCGTGACGAGCGCGTTCGCAATCTGCGGATTGCATACTATTTGAACAGCACCATTCCCGCCGACGCCCGAACCGAGGTTCAGGAACGCTTCGATCGATTAGTCAAATCCCCCCGTTTGCCTAGACTAACCGCTCAACCAACCACGGCCCACGACGCAACCGCCGGCCCCACGGAACCAGCAACCTCTGCGACAGAACACCTCGCGCCAGCAGCGACTCTTATGGAAGAGCCCGTTGCATCGGTTCATGAAACACCACCGGCGCCTGAAAGCCAAACCAGCGAGGATAGTCCCATCGAACCCGAAGACACACCCGCCGCCAAGGACGGCAACGAACCCACGGACCGACCCGAGGCCGACAACCCAACGTCATGCCAGACATGATCAGCCCGAACGAGCTTACACCACCGTTGCCGCCCATCCTCCTACCCGCGCATTCGAACAAGGCCGTTGCCGATTAGGCGAACTCATCCTCGCCTTGGTCACGCGTTTTTGCGCAGCCCAAGCATCCGCAGCAGCCTCGCCACAAAGCCCGGTGGCTTCTGTCCGCTACTGATTCGATACTGCTCCTGTATCTGGCTCAACGGCACGAATTGCGTGTGTTCACCCGAGCTACTGACCGTCTGGGTCAGCTGCGTCGTACTCGTCGGCCACTCGTGTTCGGTCTCGGCGACAAACAACAATTCGTGTCCACCAAGCGATATGACGTCGCCATCTGCCAGTGTTTTTCGCGTCACCCGCTGGCCATTGACGAAGGTTCCGTTCGTACTGATTTGATCCTCGATCGAAAACATGCCTTCGCGAAACTCCAACCGTGCATGCAACCCGCTGACGGCCTCGTCCATCAGCCACACGTCGTTGTCACTGCGCCGTCCAATGCTCATGCGCGGCTTATCGATAGCAACCGACTCGCCCATGCCATCTTTCTTTTTAAAGACCAGCTTTGCCATAAAGCAATTTCCATCCCAAAGTTGTTCAAAAACGGTAAGTCAACAACCAAAGTTGTTCTAACACCACAAACCCGGGCATCGCCACGCCGATCTCGCCAAGCGATCGGTCGATGGTTGTACAAGCGATCACTGCTCACTCGTACCGAGGCTCCGCCACGGCATCCGCCTCTTGGCGGCTCGCCGCCAAACCCGCGCGCCAGGCCCGCGAAAACCAGTGACTTTCGCAAGGGTTGAGCCGTGGACTCGGATAACCGAGCGAATCGTCAACGCCACCGCCGGCCGAATGACGGGATAACAGTCGCCCCATCACGAAACCCCGCAACACCACGGGACAGGCCGGAATTTTTGCGCTACAGTTCTAACGGTTGACATTGCGTCAATCCAAACCCGATAACGGCAGTGATTCACGACAAAAGGGCTAATCATGACTTTGATTGCAAAGGTGTTATACAACCTCAACCGCTTGGCTTTACTGCTCCTGGTGGTGGCTTTCCTGAGCTTTTTTCTGTTGACATTCGAAGGTATGGAGTTCCTCAAACCAGTCGCAGAATATGCCACGAAGTACCTCCCCATGCTTCTCATTCCGGTCACCATCGCCATGGTCGTGGTACTCCTGCTGCGATATCTCGCCAAAGGCAAGGACGAAAAGCTCGCTTTTGGCGATCTTCTGGCCGGCATTATCGCCATCATTATGCAAATCGCGACTTTGTCACTGTATCGCTTGCAAGGAGGCGAAATCGCGGGATCGCTGGTTACCAATATCCCGGACATTCAAGTATTGATCGAACAGGCCTATCTAGAGCACACCGCATCGTACGGCATGCTCGGCGTCGCCGCCCTGCAATTCCTCGCGTTCGGTTTTTATTGGTTCGCTGATCCCGACCCGAAAAACAACTGATCGGCTGTTCGCTCACCGAGGAACAGACAACAATGCCCCGGCACAAGGACGTGCCCCACTCCGCTTGAATGTGGTGGGCAATCACGGCGCTAACCGGCGCGGACCTCGGCAATCCACATCGTCATCATTGCGGCGGCAAAACGTCTCGACGCCAC
>CAZWQC010000034.1:6156-13058 GCA_964635785.1 uncultured Ectothiorhodospiraceae bacterium | reverse complement strand
GTGGCGTAGCGCGCGAGCTTGATGGCGCCTTCGACAGCCTCTGCGCCGGAGTTGGTGAAAAAAACCTTGGTAAGCCCAGGCGTCGCGGTTTTCAGGAGCTCTTCGGCGAGCAGGCCAGCCAGCAGCGAGACGTCCATTTGTACCAAGTTCGGCAGCTCCAGGTTCAAGACTTCTTGTAGAGCCGCGTTCACGGTGGGATGGTTACGCCCGAGGGCGAAGACGCCAAATCCGCTGAGTAGATCGAGATAGCGCCGGTTCTTGGCATCGAACAAATGGGCACCACTGGCACGTACGTAGTTGCGATCGAAGCCAATGGTTCTTAAGACCTTGACCATCTGCGTGTTCAAGGCGTGCTTGTGGAGTTCGAATTGTTCACCGGTGCGTTTGGCAAGAAGTTCCGCAATAAAACCGCTCATGATGTCCTCAAGTTAACCATCGCTTGTGGCGTCTCCCAATGTTAAATGTCGCAACAGTTTCGGCCGGAAAGTCGGCTGCGTCCCTTCCCCCGCGGGGTGAAGACGCGCAAGCACTTCGGCAACGATTGGTACTTGGGTTCGCCCAGATTGGCAACTCATTGTATGCACTTGTGGGCTGCGCTGCATAGCGGGTGGCGAGATGGCGGTGAATGCGATTTGGCAATGCAGGCCGCCATGGCGTGAGTTAGGCTGTGTCGTGGAAGTACCGGGAAAACGATCGACTGTTGCATACGTTTTTGCGGAGTAAGTCGGCAGCGTCCCTTCCCCCCGTGAGGGAAGGGACGCCAGAATCTATGAAACGTTTGATAGCCGACGATGGGTTAAGGCGATTGAGTGGGGCGATGCGAGCGTTTTCGATATCCTTGGGGTTAGCGGTCTTCATTATGGTCATCGGCACCTATCCGCCGGCAACCAGTGCAAGATGGTTGGAGCTCACGACCGGTTCGACGTTCGATCGCGGGGAACAGGATGGTAGCAAGGTGTTTGAGTTGGCGTACGTCTCCTCGGGTTGGTTTCCCACCGAAATCGGTTACGGTCATATCAATGGTAGCGATTTCCCGAGCGGGAACCTCGATCAACCGGTGAACTATGTGGCGTTAAGTAAACGTCTGAGCTACCGCGGCGTTTTCGTCGGTTTGGGTTTTGTGGTGACCGATCAAACGAGTCGTCGATTGAGCACCAACTTCAATTTCAAAAGTCAAGCCGGTATTGGCTACGGTTACCTGGTCGGGAAAGTTGAACACTTGTCTAACGCTGGTATCGAAGGTGAGAACGATGGCGATACGTTTTTCTCGATTGGCTTACGCATCACTTTCCCGCGGGGACGGTCGCGTTAGCAGCGGGTGGTGCGGTTATCGGTGGATTCGGCGGCTGGGACCGCTTGGTTGGGCAGGATCCGGGCGGTGCCTCGAGCCGAATCCAATCGCGATGGCCACCCAAGATCGGCAGCCAAACGTAGCCACGCATGCGCAGGAGATCGTTACCCAGATACTCGAGTTTGGCTGCGTATCGTTTCCCGTTGCGAGGGTTGTAAACCCATCCGTCGTGCCATTCGTTCGACCCCGCCGGTTGAAAACCGCCAAGGAGCTGTAATCCGCACAGCGGTCGGCGCCTTGCTGCCGGATCGGGGTTAGCGGTATCGCGTTTGGGTTCGCCGTTGCTGAGCGGTTTTCGCATCCAGGCGATATAGCCGCATAATCCGGACTGACATGGGCGAATCTCGACCACCGTTGCCCGACGCTCCTCATCGAGCCAAAAGCCGGTGATCTCGCTGGCGTTCGCAGCAAGCGTGGCGACCAGTAGGGTGGTCAAGACGGACGCGAGCCATGGATGTTGTTGGCCGGACATGGTGACCTCGGCAGTCAGGTGAAGTTGAGAACGGTGAGCGTCCACGCGATCGAGTGCGGTGGACAAACCAGTGTCGATGGCGTCTGCCCGGTGTACTCAAGCGTTAAGGATAGGGTAGATTAGCACCATCTGCAGGTCGATTCAGGCTATGATGGGAGCTCTCAAGCGCAAGGGTGGAGTCGATGATGACGAGATTTTTTTGGGGCCGAGTCGCCGCGTTTGGATGGGTGATCGTGCTGGCGATGGGTTGTAGCGCACCCGGCCCGAAACGGGCGCAAGTATTGGAGCAGACTTTGGACAAGTATGCCGAGACGGCTCGATGGGCTGGCCTGGACAGTCTGTATGCTTTCCAGAAGCATGAGCCGGGGACACCGTTGACGGTTCCATCGGGCGCCGACGCCATCGATATCACCAATTATGAAGCGATCTCGGCGATTACCGAAATCGAGGTGGGGCGGGTCGCGCAGACGGCGAGTATCGAGTATGTTCGCCTCGACAATCAAACGGTGAAACGGGTGTTGGATCATCAGATCTGGGTGTACGACGAGGAGCTCAAGCGTTGGTTTCGAGAGAATGCACTGCCGAGCTTCGAGTGATCGGCGGGCTTGCTTTGAGCATGGCAACGGAGGTGGTCTTGCGGCAATGGCATGCACAGGGGTTGGTTTGGATGATTCGGCGACGAGGCGATGAGGAGACGCGGGTTTGATTAGTGTGGGCCTGGTCGGTGGCACCGGGTATACCGGGGTCGAGTTATTGCGCCTGTTGGCGCGGCATCCGCAAGTGAAGCTAAGGGTGGTCACGTCGCGGGGTCAAGAAGGCACCGCTGTCGCGGCGATGTTTCCGAGTTTGCGCGGTGTCGTCGAGATGTCGTTTACGGCGCCGGATCCGACGGCGTTAGCCGAATGTGATGTCGTTTTTTTTGCGACGCCAAATGGTACGGCAATGCAGCAGGTGCCGGAACTTTTGGCGGCCGGTGTGAAGGTGATCGATTTGGCGGCGGACTTCAGGCTCCGTGATGTCTTGCAATGGGAGCAATGGTATGCGCAACCGCATGCCTGCCCGGACATGTTGAACGAGGCGGTGTATGGACTGCCGGAACTGAACCGCGAGTCGATCGCCAATGCGCGCTTGGTGGCCAATCCCGGTTGCTACCCGACAGCGGTGATTCTCGGGTTGTTACCATTGCTCGAAACGGGTTGTGTCGATCCTCGAAACCTGATCGCCGATGCCAAATCCGGTGTCAGTGGCGCCGGGCGCAAAGCGAGTTTAGCGCATGCCATGGGCGAGATCGGCGAAAGTTTCAAAGCCTATGCCATGAGTGGTCATCGGCATTGGCCCGAGATTCGGCAGACTTTGACGCAGGTCGCCAATACGGACGTTGGTCTGACGTTTGTTCCGCACTTGGTGCCGATGATTCGGGGTATTGAAGTGACCTTGTATGCGCGCTGGGGTAGCGGCCCGCGGCCTGATCTTAACGTCTTGTACACAAGCCGCTATGCCCACGAGCCATTTGTCGATGTTCTGCCCGACGGTGTGGCCGCCGAAACGCGCTTCGTGCGCGGGAGCAATCGAATGCAGATCGCGTTAGCGACGCCGCCCGAAACCGAGACCGTCGTGATCTCGGGGGTCATCGACAATCTGGTAAAGGGGGCGGCCGGGCAGGCGGTACAGAATCTAAACCTCATGTTCGGTCTGGCGGAAACCATGGGATTGACTGATATCGCATTGTCGCCATGATGGCGAACAAGGGCGCCAAGGTCAGCGCGGGGGATCGATTCGGTTGGTGTAGGCTGACGAGATGGCTCGGCGGCTGGAGAGGTTTGGCAGCGATCGGTGGTGTTTTGCTTGTGCTCGGATTGGCTCAGGTCATCGAGTATTGGTGCACATCGGCCACGACGGCCGCCAATCGTGCCTTGACCGAACGCAATCGCTACTTGCGCGACCAGTACGATGCCTTGCTAGTAGAGCATGCTCGCCTCGAGCAATTGCTGGAAATGGAACAGGTAAGAGCCGCTGGACTGCGTCGCTCCATCAAGTCCTTGCAGGGAGAATTGCTGAACGAACGCGAGGAGCTCTTGCTCTATCGCAATCTTGTTGACGACGATCTCAAAGCCGGTTTGCATGTCGAGCAGATCGCGATGTTCCCGGATACCGAACAGCCTGATGGGTACCGCTTTCGCTTGGTGATTGCTCGCTTCGAGAAATCCGAACGGGTCACGAGAGGTGAGGTTCTGCTGCATGTGGTGGGTCACGGTGAAGGCGGTCCGCTACGCTTGGGATTAACCGAATTAGGTGGCGATATCGCTGGTTTACCGCTTGCTTTGCGTCATCTGCAACGATTGACGGGTAGGCTTGTCTTCCCTATGGCATTTGAACCGGCGCAAGTGGAACTCACGATCGTTCCGGATGAAGGCGAGACCGTCGTGGAGACGTACCCTTGGCAGCAAATCCTTGGTGGCTGGCATGAACCCAATAATTCTTGACTATTGAGGTAAGTTTTATGTTAGCCTCAATGTTTCAAATCGAGTGTTGATCGAGAGGTGCTATTGATGATGACTGCAACTGAAACCGCTCAAGCCATGCCTTCTCCACTGTTGTTCACGGATTCGGCAGCCGCCAAAGTTAAGGAATTGATCGAGGGCGAAAACAACGAACGTTTGAAACTGCGGGTGTTCGTGACCGGAGGCGGTTGCTCGGGGTTTCAATACGGTTTTACGTTTGACGAGGAGATCGGTGATGGTGACACGATGGTGGAAAACGGGGGTGTGACCTTACTGATCGATCCGATGAGTTACCAATATCTGGTGGGTGCGGAGATCGACTACACCAAAGGGTTGGAAGGCGAGCAATTCGTGATTCGTAATCCCAATGCGACCACGACCTGCGGCTGTGGGTCGTCGTTTTCCGTTTGATCCTCGGGTTGGGGTGCTGCCTCAGACCAGCTGAAGTCAGCCGACGAGAAACCTTGTGCGGCATGGGATGCAACTGGTATTTGCATGTGTTGAGCGGGGTTTCTCGCCCCTGCCTTGCACTTGGTTGGGTGAATCCGGAATCAACTGGGGAGCCTATCCTAATGCCGACATCACGGGTGTCATCGGTAGGTTAAAGCCGTACTGCCGATCTACGATTCCAAAATGGTGCCGAGGGGGAGACTCGAACTCCCACAACCAAAGGTTACCTGATTTTGAGTCAGGCGCGTCTACCAATTCCGCCACCCCGGCCGCTTGTCTACGTCCCGCAACGTTTGCTAGCACGCAGCAAACCATGATCGTCGCAACTCTTGGCCTCCGTGTCAAGTGCCTTTCGCGAAGTTTCGATCATGACAAGGGTATCGGAAGGGTAAATGATTGATGACCGATTGACGCGCAGTGGTTGCCTCGTAAGCGGGCTAACGTTAATCTCGAACCATGTCCGAAATCCAGCCGTCCGTCCTTACTCAGCCTATTCCGTCCGGATTGCAAAGTTTGTCTGCACATCGGCAACAGATGCTGGCGAGCATATTCGCGCAACGCTTTGGCGATGCCTTTGAGCTACCGGAGGCATTGTTGCCGGTGTGCGCGGCAAGTCCATTCGTTGCCGAATTGGTCGGCACGCATCCGGATGCCCTGTGCGACCTCATCGAGCAGAATCGATTGGAGGCGCCTTTCGATCGGGCTCAACTCGATCGCAAGAGCCGGCTCGCTTTAGCGAACTTGTCCGAGGAGGCTGAACTGGGGCGTTGGTTACGTCAGCTTAGGCAACGCGAGATGCTTGGTATCGCATGGCGGGATCTAACCGGTGCGGCCAATCTCGACGAAACGTTGCTGGCGTTGACCGAGTTTGCCGAGACTTGCATCGACGCAGCACTCGATTGGTTGTATCCGGTCCATTGCCAACGCTTCGGTGTGCCGCGTGATGTGCAGGGTCTGCCAGTGGGATTGGTCGTGTTGGGCCTGGGTAAGCTCGGCGGCGCGGAATTGAATTTTTCCTCGGACATCGACCTGATCTTCGCTTATGCAGCGGACGGTGAGACCGATGGACCACGACCCGTCGACAATCAGAGCTTCTTCGTTCGGCTTGGGCAACGATTGATTGGCGTGCTCAACGAAGCGACCGCGGACGGTTATGTGTTTCGTGTCGATATGCGTCTGCGTCCGTTCGGAGAAGCAGGGCCGCTGGCGATGAGTTTCGATGCCATGGAGCAGTATTTTCTGGTCCATGGCCGTGAATGGGAACGTTATGCGCTGCAAAAAGTCCGGGTTGTCGGCGGCGATCGTGCTGCTGGCGACCAGTTGTTAGAGAGCCTGCGCCCGTTCGTGTATCGGCGGTATTTGGATTTCGGGGCTTTCGATGCATTGCGTGAAATGAAGTTGATGATCAATCGTGAAGCCGAGCGCAAGGGCATGACTGGCGACATTAAACGTGCGGTCGGTGGTATTCGCGAGATCGAGTTCATTGCGCAAGCTTTTCAGCTGATTCGCGGTGGTCGCGATCCGCAATTGCGAACGCGGCAGCTTCGCCGAGCTTTGCGTTGCTTGCGCGAGCGGCAATTGCTTCCCGACTATGCCGAGCGACAATTGCAAAATGCTTATGTCTTTCTGCGGCTGGTTGAAAACCGCTTGCAAATGGTCGCCGATCAGCAAACCCATTGTTTGCCGACCAGCGAACTCGAACGACGGCGGCTGGCATTTGCGATGGGGTATCCGGATTGGGCTTCGTTTCGTGTGGTGCTCGAACAGCATATGCAGCGCGTTCACGCTCAGTTCGAGCAAGTATTCGTCGCGCCCCAAGCCGGTACGGGCAATACCGGGACGCCCGTGGAAACACCGCTGGCGCAATTGTGGCCTGGCTTACTGAGTGACGATGAAGCGCAAGCGTTGTTGGCAGAGCTTGGTTTTACCGAGCCTGCGAAGTCGTTGGCGACGATCATCGAGCTACGCGATGGGCGCGTCGGGCGAGCGATGAGTCGCAACGGGCGGCAACGTTTGGATCGACTCATGCCACTATTGCTCGGTGCCGTCGCGGGTGGCGAAGCACCGGATATCAATTTGGTACGGCTGTGTAAACTCGTCAGCACCGTCGCACGGCGTTCGGTTTACC
>CAZWQC010000034.1:595-6146 GCA_964635785.1 uncultured Ectothiorhodospiraceae bacterium | reverse complement strand
CCTCGCACTGTTGGTCGAGACCCCGCTTGCCTTGTCGCAGTTGGTGAAGCTCTGCGCGGCGAGCCCCTGGATCGCGGAGTACTTGACGCAACATCCGCTGCTTTTGGACGAGTTGCTCGATGCCCGTACGCTGTACACGCCGTTGGACCGTGCCGGGTTGCGGAGCGCATTGGAGCAAACCTTGAGCCAAGTGCCGGCCGAGGATATGGATCAAGTGATGGATCGGTTGCGGCATTTCAAACATGTGCAGGTACTCAAAGTCGCGGCGGCCGACGTGATGGGCGTTTTGCCCTTGATGCAAGTCAGCGACCAATTGACGTGGATTGCCGTGGTGCTACTCGAGACCGTGCTGGCACTCGCTTGGGAACAGTTGGTGGGTCGCTATGGACAGCCGAGTTGTGTGGTCGACGGGCAACGTCGTCGGCCCGGATTGGCGATTATTGCCTATGGCAAGCTCGGCGGAATCGAGCTAGGTTATGGTTCCGACCTCGATATCGTGTTCTTGCACGATAGTGCCGGGGCTGAACAATACACCGATGGTGAGCGAAGCGTCGCCAACCCCGTGTTCTTTGCCCGTTTGGGACAACGAATTATCCACCTGCTGGCAACTTTTACGCCTGCTGGTCGATTGTACGAAGTGGATACCCGGCTACGGCCGAGTGGTGCTGCCGGCTTGTTGGTTACCGATATCGCTGCGTTTCGGTCTTATCAGTTAAGCAAGGCATGGACTTGGGAACACCAGGCCTTGGTGCGTGGCCGGGCGGTGGCGGGACCTGCAGAACTCGTGGCCGCGTTCGCCGACGTTCGTCGTGAAGTGTTGGTCTTGTCCCGGGATAAACCGTCGTTACGAAAAGATGTACGTGATATGCGTGAACGTATGTGGGCAGAGCACGGGCGGCCCGAAGATGAGTCGGGATTCGACCTTAAACGCGACGCAGGTGGTATTGGCGACATCGAGTTTATCGTACAATACTTGGTTTTGGCCTACGCGGCGATTCACCCATCGTTGACGGCTTTTACGGATAATATCCGGCTGCTTGATGGGCTTGAATCCTGCGGTATATTGACTGCAACGGATGCCACCGCGTTGCGGGATGCCTACCGATCTATGCGTGATCGGCTGCACGCCTTGGCTTTGCAAGAACGCGGTTCGACCGTTTCGCTCGATCCGTTATTGGCGGCCATGCGCAATGACGTTCGGCGTCTCTGGCAAACGCTAATGCGGTGCGATGAGCAAGGTGATGTCGCATAATTCGTTGTCTACGGATGGGGTAACCGAATCCACCTTGGCATGATGGTAGCGCAGGAGTAATAGGTGGAAACTGTATGGATTATGATCCACGCAAGTTTGTCAGCGGGGTGTTTAGGTGCTTTTCGTTAACGATGTCGTCGAGGATAACTAGCAATGAGTATGGCGGATCGGGATGGGTGGATTTGGCTGGATGGTGAAATGGTGCCGTGGCGTGAGGCCAAAATCCATGTATTGACTCACACGTTTCACTATGGCTTCGGTGTGTTCGAGGGTGTGCGTGCCTATGCCTGTGATAATGGAACGGCCATTTTCCGATTACATGATCACACCCGACGCCTGTTTGATTCCGCGCGAATTTTGAATATGCCAATGCCTTACCCGTCGGAGCAGATTAACGAAGTTCACCGGCAAGTCATCCAGAGGAATCAGTTAACGACAGCGTATGTGCGGCCGATGTGTTTCTATGGTGCAGAAGGGATGGGGCTGCGTGCCGACACATTGGCAGTGCACTGCATGATTGCTGCTTGGGAATGGGGGACTTATCTCGGTAACGAAAGCTTGGAGCGCGGTATCCGGGTGCGCACGAGTTCCTTTACGCGACATCACGTGAATATCACGATGTGTAAAGCCAAGGCCAATGGCAACTACATGAATTCCATGTTGGCCCTGCAAGAAGCGCGGGCCTGTGGCTGCGATGAAGCGTTGTTGTTGGATCGGGAAGGCTATGTTGCCGAGGGTAGCGGAGAAAACGTGTTCCTGGTCACCGATGGTGAATTGATTACCCCGGAGTTGACCTCGGCGCTCAATGGGATTACCCGCCGGACAGTGATTACCTTGGCGGAAGAACAAGGGTTGACGGTCAAGGAAAAGCGCATAACACGTGATGAAGTTTACATTGCTGACGAAGCGTTTTTCACCGGCACCGCGGCGGAGGTCACCCCAATTCGTGAGGTTGATGGACGTACCATTGGGGCCGGAGCTCGTGGGCCAGTAACTGAACGTCTGCAATCTGCGTTTTTTGACGTCGTGCATGGCCGAGTTGCGGGCCACAATGATTGGTTGACCTATGTTTAGAACGTATTATTTGAAATTTGGCGAGGTAGGCTAGGCATGCTGAATTCAACAAGCGCGACCGTGCAAAAACCCGGAAAACTTCCTAACGCACATAGCCAAGTCAAGGTTCGGCGCGCGGATTTGCCATTGCATTGTCCCATGCCCGGTGATAGTTTATGGAATTCGCATCCGCGTGTCTTTTTACCGATCGAGGATGCGCCGGATCGCCGGTCTATTTGCCCGTACTGCAGTACCGAGTATATCCTCGTGGACGACGCCTAGACGGCATTGTAACGTTTTGTCTGTATCGCTATCTCGTTGGGTGGGCCGTTGTGTTCTCGCGGCGAGATCTTACCCGATCTTAATCATTGGTTGCACGCAAGAAGATACGCAATGAGTGTGCTACGAAGGTAGCTTGTTCTGGTATCCAGGCTCTGGCTACCGACCCTGACCGACTCTGCCGAGCGATTCGGGCAAAAGAGCCGTCAAGTCGGGGTGCTGCGGCTGAGCCTTGGTACCAGGCAACCGACGCTATAACAAGTAGTTTTGCAGAATGCAAGTGGGTTGCGGTGGTAACCACTTGGGAATTGGCAGATTTTTGCGCTGTAAGTAGTCTGGATTCCATAAGGTTGCGAGATAGCGTGTACCGCTGTCGCAGAGAATGGTGACAATGGTATGCCCGGGTCCGAGTTCGTCGGCGAGGCGTTTGGCACCGGCTAGGTTGATGGCACTCGAACCACCTAAACATAGTCCTTCATACCGTAGCGTATCGAATAGGATCGGCAACGCCTCGGTATCGGGTATCACATAGGCAAAATCGACGTGTAGGTCAGTGATATTGCCAGTTATTCGTCCTTGGCCGATGCCCTCGGCGATGGAATTGCCCTCGGTTGCTTGGAGTTGGCCTGACTTGAACCAATGGTACATACGGGCACCACAAGGATCTGCAACGCCAATTTTGATGTTGGGGTTGCGCTCGCGTAGTGCCTCGCTGATTCCGGCTAAAGTTCCTCCCGTGCCAATAGCGCAAATGAAACCATCGAGCTGGCCATCGGTTTGAGCCCAGATTTCTGGTCCGGTGGTCCGATAATGCGCAAGTCGATTGGCGGGGTTATCCCATTGATCGGCGTACAATACGCCGTGTGGCTCACGGGTTTGTAATTGCTCGGCGATGCGTTTGGCGACATGTTGATATTGGTTCGGATTCGTATACGGTACCGCCGGCACTTCGACGACCTCTGCACCCAGTAAACGGAGGAACTCTTTTTTCTCTTTGGACTGGGTATCGGGAATGCAAATCAAGGTCCGATAACCGCGCGCATTAGCGAGAGCGGCCAAACCGATTCCGGTGTTGCCGGCGGTACCTTCGACGACAAGGCCACCCGGCTCGAGAGCGTGGCGGTTCTCGGCATCGTCGATAATCGCGTAGGCCGCCCGGTCTTTGACCGAGCCTGTAGGGTTTAAGAATTCGGCTTTGCCGAGCACCGTACAGCCGGTCTGTTCGGAAAGCTGGCGCAGCTTTATTAAGGGCGTTTGGCCAATTGCTTGTGCAATGTTTTGTTTGATGTTCATGAGTTCTCACTTGCCACGATTTTGGTTTGACCTAATGGACTGCAACCAAAATTAAAATTAGAGTGTAGCAGTTCAAAAGCGCGATAATTGAACGCCAATTGATGCGCGTCCACTCCCGCTAACAGGATTGGTCCAACCCGCAGATACGCGAGCAAACCGATTCAGATGACACGACCGTAACCGGCTTGTATCCCACGACATCACTTCCCACCGACATCATCCGCGCGTCCACGATTGCGCACGCCGACGTGTCCGCCAGGAAGCTAACGACTCGTTTCTCCGAGCTCAGTGTTGCCGAGATCAGCAACCTCGAGTGGTGACCGACAGGGGATATCCACCCGCGAGGAATATGCTGAGCAAAGGATGCGACTGAACCGTTGTGCAAGAGGCGATGGGCCGATCCCGTGAAGTCATCGAGCCGTTATCACAAAGGGAGGATGGATTGTCAGGGTAGGCCAAAGAAACGATAGCGTGTTTGGCACTCGATGAGGCTAAGACGGGTACGTGCTCACTCGGCTTCATGCGGTGATAGCGAATCACCGCATGGGTTAAGGCACCAGACTGTTTGCGGCCCAGCGGTATGATTGTTCCAGCCTGGACGGCGTGCCGGGGTCGCTTTCCACCCGACGCGGGTCCAATGAGTAGTCGCCGATTTACGCGTGTCACATCGCTTCGCTTCGCGTTGGTGACACGGCTACAGGTGCTCTCGGCCACGAACCGCGGGTAAAAAGGACAACGGCGACAAGGCCCAGGACGGGTAACCACAATCGTTTTGCCGAACCCGCTAGAGCCCATCGCCTACCGTTGACATATGCGGCCGCTATCAACCGGTCATTACCGGTTTGTGCTCCGTTGTCGCCGAGCGAAGGACAGAACTTACGCGTTGACCCAGTTCAAAAAATTGCTCGTGTTGCGATTGCTCCCGTCTTCATGTCCGGCCGAGTACGCATCGTTGACGCGTTGTTCCTCACGCTCCGGGTGGCCGAGAAAGCCAGATTGCCAGCCGATAATGTAATCGGTATTGACGCCTGCCTTTTCCATTTTGTCCACTGCATCGTAATAGTCTTGGTTCATCAGAGCAAATCCTCGTCGCAAAGGTTGTAGAAAGAAAATCAATTGAGCTGGTTGGTTGAGGCCATGGCTGAGGCGGTTGTCAGACATTAATTACACTGCAAGCGACAGCCATAACCGGTGTTCCGTCTAGGTTATTCCGCAGCCTCCAAGCGCATCAGTGCCGAACCGTTCATGATCACTTGACGGGCATGTTCGGCGGCGGCGTCGAGCGATTGTGCACGGCCGACCTGATGCAGGCAAATCGCAGCACCATAGACCAGTGCGTCAAACGCCGCTCCAGGTTCACCGGCAAGCGCTGCCCGGCCTTTCGCTGCGGTGGCTTCGGCGACCGCAGTTGCATCGATTTCCGGTGTGACGCCATCAGCACGTGGTATGGGGTTCGGTAATGCTTGTGGTAGCGGTACCGCACGGGTTTCTTGGCGAATTTGCATACTCACCGGATCGAGCGTGGTGACGGTGTTTTCGCCAGCATCGCGATAGCGATGGACCTCGGCAGTTTGTTTCAATGAGGGGATGATGCCACCCTCGATACCGCGAATGGCCATGGCAACATCGTATCCAGCAAGCCGCGCCAACGATAAGTACACAGGCGGATAGGGC
>CAZWQC010000034.1:0-585 GCA_964635785.1 uncultured Ectothiorhodospiraceae bacterium | reverse complement strand
ACCGGTCGCGAAATAGGTTCGTGAACGCGCTCGCATGGGATTGGCCAGGACTTCGACCGTCGTCAATAGCGGCCGTTTGATCATGCGGGTACGCAAATCGATTAAGCGGTGCAAGCTAGGACAGAACGATTGCTGATCAAGGTAGGCCCACCCAATGTGCTCGTCGGCGACGCGTTGCGCGGCGGCGAGTGGACTGAGATCGACCGGAATACCGGCTGCCGCAAGCACTTGCCGATGGGTTGCACCAAATTTTGGCCCGACACTGGCAACGCCATGCGTCACTGCCGGTAAACCGCAGGCCGCAAGTACAGCTGGTAAGAATGCTGCTACTGGGAGGCTACGGGTAAAACCGTTGTAGGGATCGGCGAGTTCGATCAGCTCGTCGACGTCAGCCGTGACTCGAGTGGTCGCATCGAGTACGGCTTGCAATGCCCCCCGATTCTCCGCATCCGTTTCCCGTTTGAGTCGCAACCCAATGAAAAATACCGCGGCCTGCACCGGGTCGGCCGCACCGGACAAGATGAAGTTGAGGGCGTCCCGGGTTTCCTCGAAACTCAAGTCCTTACTGTACTCTGGACCGGTGGC
>CAZWQC010000033.1:8064-13328 GCA_964635785.1 uncultured Ectothiorhodospiraceae bacterium | reverse complement strand
TGTGCATTGCTCACCATGACGGACAAGACGCAACAGTCTGTCCCGAGGGAGTCCTCCCTGGCACGATCCCCCACCAGCAAGACCCGCGCTATCGCAGGTCGAGGCGGGTTCCAAACCCGCCCCGACTTTAACCTGCCGAAACGAGACGACTTGCCCGGGACTAGGCCGTCCTTGGCCTCGCGTATTTTACGACACATCCGCCTTGATCACCGGTTGATACCCCAACCCCTCAACTTTCGACACAAGGTCGCGGATGTCGGCGCCGTTGTGCTCGACCTCGGCTTTGCCGCTGTCCAACGCGACCCGTACTGACTTGACTCCGGCGACTTCGGCTAGACCGCGTTGCACGCTGGCGACACAGTGGGAACAACGCATCCCGTCGATTCGAAACTCGATCACTTGGTTGTTCTGATCACCTGCTTGGCCGCCGGAATCTTTGCCGATAGCTCGACCCATCACCACCGCTTTAGGCCGCAACGCGTTGATCAACACCCCGAGCAGAATCAAGGCAGCCATATCGGACCCAAACCCGTGCCCTGCATGCGCCGGTGAGGCAAGCTGGGTCAACAAGCGATCGCCAAACAACCCATCCAAGACCCATCCCGACACCAAGGCACAGCTGGCGATGGCCAGCAAAAACACCACCGTGGCACGCGCACCGATCAATTTCCACAACAGCGACAGCGTGGCGGCATTGGTCGCCGGCCCGGTCACCAAAAAGACCAGCGCGACACCCGGCGTGAAACCGGCATGAATCAGTGCCAGCGCGATCGGTACCGATGCGGTCGAACAGACATAGACGGGTATCCCCGCCAGCATAACCAACACCATCGCCCCGAAGCCTTGCCCCATTCCGGCCGGCACGAACCCCGGCGGCAACCAAGCACCGACCAAACCTGAGATCAAGACACCCATCAGCAAGGGTTTACCGATATCCCGCGGCAACGTCACCAAACCGTATCCGAGAACCTGCCTCCACCGATTGCTCTCGCCGAACACTGGCTCCGCGCTGCGGTTCGGTTCGGCGCAATCCGATGTCGGTGAACGGGCCACCGAATCCACCGCCCAACCCGCCAGAAGGCCGGTCACAAAAGCGGCAACCACCCTGAACACCGCAAAGATCGGTCCCAACAATGCCCAGGTTACGGCAATACTATCGACTCCCGTCTGCGGTGTTGCCGCCAAGAATGCCGTTGTCGCACCACGACTCGCTTTGTGTCGGTACAATGAAGCCGCAACCGGAAGCACGCCACAAGAACACAACGGTAACGGAATACCAAGCAATGTCGCCTTGACAACTTGTCGGCGAGCGTTCTGGCCAAGATGACGTTCCACCCATTGGCTCGGCACGACCACGTGCAACACGCCGGCCACCAGAAATCCAAGTAACAAATAGGGCGCCATCGCCCCGAAAATCCCCCATGCCGCAGCAAGCGTCACGATCATCGCTTCGAACACAGACATAACTCCCCTTCGTTCACCAAAAACCACCAGTGACATCATTATCACCAAGCGCACGAAGTGATCCCCGCCGGGCTGCTTGTACTCAAGAGCAAGGAAACGACCCAGCGCACCGGCAATACTCGGGCGACGGCATCGGTTCACCAGGCGACCTGTGCAAGACCGTATTGCGCCACGCCCGCCAGAACACTCTGTCACCGTATCACAATAGCGCGATAAGCAACTCGTTCCGCCAACACGAACCGACTTGATCGATCGAGTATTTACGTCGGGTCGACCCGTACCGAGGTTGACTTGCACAAGCGTCATCAATCGACTCCGCTTGTGCCAAACGCCCCGGTCGGATTGGCATAACCCGGCGCACCCGCAAGATTCGATTGCTCGCGCGGGGGATTGACCCACACTGATCTATCCAACATTATGTGGTTTTTCGGGGGTGAACCGCTCATCCCTGCAACGGGAGTGAACCTCATGCGCCAAAGTACACTTCTAATGTGCCTCGGCTTCGTGTTGTCTTACAATCTCGCAGCAGCTCCGTACACCAAGCTCGACCCAAGCGGTGAATCGCTGCCAGCCGATGCCGAGCGATGGTCCTGCGTCCTCGATCAAGCATCGAACACCATCTGGGTCCACTCATCAACACCGACCGACACCACAACCACATCGGGCCATCCGTGGCCTGGCGAATCGGTTGAATCGATCGCCTCCCCCACCTCGCGCGCTTGCGCCGAAAGTCAGCAGTGCTCACCCCGCGAACAGCTGGCACGACTCAATGCGACGGCATTCTGCGGCTCCAACCAATGGCATCTCCCGACCAAAGACCAGTTACTCACGTTAATCGACCGCCAACACGGGGCAACCAAGGTTGGCACCAAGGCAGTTCCCGGCATCGCCGGACGTTACTGGTCGGCAACCAACAGCAAAGTCAATCCTGGCTACGCCTGGACCGTCGATCTCGACCTCGGCTTCGCCCTGCTGACTCGGCAACAAGAGCAATATCAAATCCTGCTTGCTGCAACACCTGGCCAAGCGTCATCGACCGCTGCAACGTCACACCCAAAAGGCACCACGTCGTCTGCCAACGCAACCCGGTCGGCGCAACCACCGCCCACCTCATCGTCTCCGTCTAACGCGATGGGCCAAACCAATCGACAACGGCAAACCACGATGCCCAGTCGCTCCGCTAACCACCAGTACTTCCCCGGCTATTATCCCAATGCAGGCTATTTCGGAACGCTCCCGTATCCGCAAAGCCATACCATACCCAGCCAATATCCTTACCAAGGATATGTAACCCCACATCAATCCGCTCCACAGTACCGCAACCACCTGCAACGACCGCAATATCCGGGTGCTTGGTATTATCCCTCACCAAGGTGAGGGTCCTTCAACCTCGCTCACAACGTCTGCAGTCTCGCGGTATCACGCTGGGACTCAACGCGTCGTCCGGCATCGGGCATTGAAGGGACAGTTTTAGAAAGGACTTGCCCTGAACGTTGCCTGTTTGCCATCATACCGCCCTCAGTTGAACCCGCAACGTCGTTAATGATGCTGCCGCCGACCGATCTCGGGGGGTTCCGCCAAACCGATCGGTATGGCTTGCCCAACTCATGCGCCAACAAAGCCATCACTTCATGACCTTGTTCCAAATACCCACACTGCAATGGCTCGTTAAGGTTGCTCCGGACATCGTCACTGCCGGACTACTCGTTCTTGCCGCAGGCGCCTTAGCCGACTTGACTTGGCTATGGCTGATGCCGCCGCCTCCGCTGCCGGTCGCTGCCACAACCGCACCCATACGGCAAACCACAGCGACCGCCGCGAACACCAATGACGGGGATACGATTGCCGCTTTTCACCTGTTTGGCGAAGCCAAGCGTAACGACAACAAGACCGAACCGCCACCCAGCCAAGTTGAGATGGCACCCCAAACCAACCTGAACCTAACACTCAAAGGTGTTCTTGCCACCGGCGACGACGAGAGTTTGGCCATCATCGGACTCGCCGGTGGCCGCGAACAACGTCTTTTCAAGATCGGCGAAGCCTTACCCGGCGGAGTCGTTTTACATCATGTTTACCCTGATCGCGTCATCCTGCGGCGCAGCGGTCGATTGGAAACCTTACCCTTTCCACAGAACAGCCGATCCGGTGTCAACACCGCCCCCGTGGCCACAGCAAAACAACCACCGGCCCCACACATGGCACCGCCGCAGCCCCAACCCGACTCCGCCAACACCGCGACACGTCTTTACGAGCTGCGCCGCGACCTCATGCGCAACCCAAGTAAACTCGGCAGTTTGCTCAATCCGTCTCCGGCGCGCGAAGGCGACCGCTTTCTCGGCTATCGCGTTCGTCCCCGGGGCGACGCCGAGATCGTCGACATACTCGGGCTGGAAAACGGCGACATCGTCACGTCCATCAATGGCATTGCCCTTGACCAACCGGAAAAAGGCCTGATGGCGGCACGCAAATTATTGAATGCAGACACCATCGAGTTAGAGGTACTACGCAATGGTCGCTCCGTACAAATTACCCATGCTGTTGCGGACTGATTTTTTATGCGTTTCTTTCAGTTACTCGACATCCGCTTGCCCAATGTCAATACCGGAAAATCTATGCGATCGCAAACCCGGCATCCACTCCTTCTACCGACAGGATCGTTTCGTAACTCCATGACAACACCGATTACGCGCCTTAGCCCAGATGGCGTACCCGTGCGGGCTCCGCAGTCTAGCGTTTCTTACCATGACGGTCGCAGCCAACTGTTTTGCTTCCTACTCGGCCTGGTTTTGGTGTTACTCGCCGCTCAAACCAACGCGGCAGACAACGTCGACGGCGGAATCCAGCTCAACATGGAAGACACGGATATTCGCCAACTCATCAACACAGTCGCGGAGTATACCGGCACCAATTTCGTCGTCGATTCACGAGTCAAAGCCGATGTCACCGTCATCTCGCCGCGGCCGATGCCGCCCGATGAACTCTATCAAGTGTTTCTGTCTGTATTGGACGTCCATGGATTTTCCGCAATTCAAGTCGGCAATATCACCAAGGTCATTCCTTCCGTAAACGCGAAACAAGGCCCGATCCCCTCCGGGGAGCAACTCGAATTCTATCGCGGCGATGAACTGGTGACGCGAGTGCTACCGGTAGAGCATGTACAAGCCGCTCAAATGGTACCTATCCTGCGCCCTCTCGTCCCTCAACAAGGCCACCTGGCGGCCTATACCCCAACCAATGTCTTGTTGATTTCCGACTCGGCTGCGAATGTCGAACGATTGGTCCGTATCATCGAACGCATTGACATCGCCGATACCGCCGAAATCGAAGTGATTCGCCTCGAGCACGCAGCCGCCGACGAGTTGATGCAGGTCATTCAAAATCTCATCAAGGGTGACCCACGCCAACAACCCGAGAGTCTGACCATCGCTGCCGATACCCGCACAAACTCCTTGTTGATGACGGGCGACAAACACACACGCATGCGTGTACGTGCACTGGTAGCCCATCTCGACACTCCACCGGAACGGGAAGGCAACACCGAGGTCATTTTCCTCCGTTACGCCAAAGCCGAGGAGCTCGTTCCCATATTGCAGGGTATTTACCAAACGACAGCAGCCGGCAAAACAGGACAAACCCGCGAGAGTACGACTGCCGTCAACATCCAAGCAGATACGGCTAACAACGCGGTGGTCATTACGGCACCCCCGGATACCTCGCGCAACCTCAAAAACGTGGTCAGCCAGCTCGATATTCGCCGTGCCCAGATCCTGGTCGAAGCCGTCATTGCCGAAGTCTCCACG
>CAZWQC010000033.1:2945-8054 GCA_964635785.1 uncultured Ectothiorhodospiraceae bacterium | reverse complement strand
AATGATACGGAACTTTCCAAAGAACTCGGCATTCAGTGGCTCATCGACGGCACCGGGTTGATCAATGGTGACGGTAGCTCCGGCCCGCTTGGTGTGATCAACTTTGGCGCGGCCGGTGTCGTGCAGAACGTCATCAGCGGCGATTATTCCTCGATTCCGAGTGGCGGCACGCTCGGCGTCGGCGATTTGCGCGATGGCAAGACCACCTTTGCATCTTTGATCAACGCGCTGCAAGGCGATGCCGCGACCAATGTATTGTCGACACCGACGCTGGTGACGCTCGACAACGAAGAAGCGGAAATCATCGTCGGGCAAAACGTCCCGTTCCTGACCGGCCAATTTACCAGTACCGGAAGTGGTGATGGCGTGAGTAATCCGTTCCAAACCATCGAACGACAGGACGTCGGTTTGAACCTAAAGATTACACCGCAAGTCAACGAAGGTGACAATATCAAGATGGAAATCGAGCTGGAGAACTCCAGCATTGCCGAGAGCAGCGTCTCGGCCTCCGACTTGATTACCAACACCAACTCCATTAAAACGACCGTACTGGTCGACCACGATCAAATCCTCGTTCTCGGTGGTCTCACCCAGGATCGGTTTTCCGACAACGTGCAAAAGATTCCTGGGCTTGGCGATATTCCGCTGCTCGGTCACCTGTTTCGCTCGACAACGACGAAAAAGACCAAACGCAATCTAATGCTGTTTATTCATCCAAGTATTTTGCGCGATCTCAATACGGCGGACAAATATACACAGCATAAGTACAAAAATTTGCAACGCTGGCAAAGAGAATCCGGCGTCACCGATCGAGGCCTCATCAAAACCGCTGGCCCGCTGTTTCCCGACTTGGATCAGCTGATCACACGCCTGCCGCTGGATAACGCGAGCGCATTTCCGCCGCCGTCACCTGAGCCAACACCGTCAGATAACACCGGGATTCCGTCCTCGAAGTCCACGGCGCCAATCGACACCAAGACCGAATAAGAGATCGCATGAAAGAACTCCCCGACGCCAAGTGGATCGCCACCGACATCCTGCGCAAACCGCCCTATGCTTTCGCGAAACGGCACGGCGTCCTAATCGGCGATGAAGTCAATGGTCACTTGACGCTATTGCACCGAGGCCAACCGAAACCGACCACATTGCTCGAACTCAGGCGTTTCTTGCGTCGTCCGCTCACACTGCAACCGGTTACTGACGAGGCATTCGACAGCCTCTTGAGTCAACATTATGAAACTGGTAACGGGGCCGCCGCGATGATGGATGATCTTGGCGAGGATCTCGATCTGGCCAGTGTCGCCGATGCCCTCCCGGAACCGGAAGACCTACTCGAATCCGAAGACGATGCCCCGATCATTCGGTTGATCAATGCATTGTTGACTCAGGCCGTCAAGGAAAACGCGTCGGACATTCACATCGAAACCTTCGAGCATCGCTTGGTGGCCCGCTTGCGGGTCGACGGGGTCTTGCGAGAGGTCGTCGAACCGCCCCGAAGTCTGGCACCGTTATTGGTCTCGCGCGTCAAGGTCATGGCCAAACTGGATATCGCGGAGAAACGCATGCCGCAGGATGGGCGAATCTCCCTGCGCGTCGCCGGCCGCCCTGTCGATATTCGCGTATCGACGCTGCCCTCTGGGCATGGTGAGCGAGTCGTCATGCGCTTACTCGATAAACAAGCGGGACGACTCGATCTCGAACACTTGGGGATGAACCCGACCATTTTGCAGCTCGCACACCACTTGATTCATTCCCCCCACGGTATTCTGCTGGTCACCGGGCCGACCGGCTCCGGAAAAACCACCACCTTGTATGCCGCTCTCACGCGTTTGAACAACAAAGTCCGCAACATCCTTACCGTCGAAGACCCGATCGAGTACTTCCTCGATGGTATCGGCCAAACCCAGGTCAACACGCGGGTCGGCATGACATTCGCCCGTGGGTTGCGCGCCATTCTCCGCCAAGACCCCGATGTTGTCATGGTCGGCGAAATCCGTGACTTGGAAACTGCCGAAATCGCGGTCCAAGCCAGCCTTACCGGTCACTTGGTACTGTCAACATTGCACACAAACACCGCGATCGGTGCCGTCACGCGCTTGCGCGACATGGGCGTCGAACCCTTTTTGTTGTCCTCGACATTGATCGGCGTCATCGCCCAACGCTTGGTTCGGGTCCTGTGTGCCCGCTGCAAACAAGCGGCCCCAGCAACCGAGCGTGAATGCAAAGCAGTTGGCCTGGATCCGAATGAACCGCCGATGCTCTATCAGCCCGTCGGCTGCGCCGAATGCAATGGCTCGGGATATATCGGCCGCACCGGAATCTACGAATTGGTTCAGGTCAATGAAAAGCTCCGCACCATGATTCACGATGGGGCAAACGAACAACAGATGGAACGCGAAGCCCGGCGACACACACCGGGGATACGTCACGACGGGCGCCGCAAGATACTTGCCGGCGAGACATCCATCGAAGAAGTGTTGCGGGTGACCACAGCCGATGCCGATGAACAGACGTAGGACCGGTGGCGACCGACCCTACGTCCGCAAACTGCCCTACTGCAAATCCAAACCGATAATCACCGGATCGTGATCCGAGGCCCGATAGGGTGTCGGTGCATAGTAATCCGCCTGCTGACTGGCAGACTTGTATTCCGTGTTGTAATCCAATATCCGCGGTTCGTCGCAGTTGATGTGCCATTCCGTGACACCGGTGACCTGGCTCGCTAGGCTCGACGTCGCCAAGGCATGATCAAGGTACCCCGATTGGCCCGCATAGACATACGAATAGGCGTTTTCCGAACCGATGAACTCATCGATCATGTCGCGCAAGCCGCTGTCTTTCAACGCAGTGATCGGATCTTCCTTCGCATAGGCATTCATATCCCCGATAACCAAGTAATCCGGATCACCGCTTCCGGTTGGATCACGCTTGATCCAGTCTGCCAAGGCTCGTGCGGCTTGCGTGCGCGTACCGTTGCAATTGCCTTGATAGGTATCGTCATCGCTCCCACCGCAAGATGAGCCCTTGGACTTCAAGTGGTTGACCACCACCGAGAAACGCTCGTTGTCGCTCAACGTGCCGAAGGCCTGGGCCAAACTTGGACGATTCTTGCTGTCGTTGAACCGGCTGTCAACATTACCGTCAAGGATGCGATAAGAACCCACGGGGATGACGGTCCTGGTGTCGTAAATCAAGGCGACCTTGATGGCATCATCACCAATGGCTCCCGTTGCGATTTTTGCGTAGGTTCGGCCCGTTTGTTGATTCAATGCGCCCAGGAGATTATCGAGTGCGGCATCGTTCGGATGGTTTTCCAACTCCATCAGACCGAGTACATCCGCGTCGATGGCCCGCATGGCACTGACGATCTTGCTACGCTGGCGGCTGAACTCGTCGCTGTTGTTTGCCCCGCGGCAATCCTGGTTCTGCGCCGGTCCACAGTTTGCCGCACCGCCGTCCAACGTGCTGAAATAGTTCAACACATTGAAACTTGCGACCGTTACCGAACCATGGACGTCCGCGGGCAGGCTGGTACGCGGATTACTGGCAACGAAGGCGGGTGGCAACGTCGGAACAATCTGGTAGGCACCGAATGCGTAGTGCATGACACCAGTCAGACCATCCACGGTATCCCCAGCGCGCAAGGAATTGTTCGCCGACAAGGCGGGACTCGGAAACACGATCGGGTCAGGATTTTGCTTGCTGATGCCGTCTTCCAGCAGAATTCTTTTGCGCTCATTGGCCGCCTGGAGGCTCTCGGCTTCGGACGGCGGGGCGACGTTGGTCGGGTTCATCAAGCGTTCCGAGGCGAGACCGACTTGGCCATAGCGACCAAGATTATAGTTGTCGACCACGTACAACATTTGCTGGAAGCGAACCCCCATCCCTTCGAAGCGCTCGAACCAATCCGAATTCAGCGCGGGCAACTCGACACCGGCCGGGGTTGGAATGGGCGCATTGTTCGCGACCACCGTGATCGTATCGATGTTATTGATTTCCGTCAGCCCGTTGTACTCGGTCACCGTTCCTTTAACCTCCACCAAGTCACCCCGCGCAACGTCGACCGTACTCCCGGCATCGTAGACAAAAATTCCTTCCGAGGTGGCAGGATCACCATCTGCATCGCCATCCTCTTCCTGAATAAAGAACCCGTTCAACGCTTGCTCGCCTTGGAAGTCACCGACCACGACCGCCTGGACCGTCACGACTTGTCCATTCAGCGCACTGGCATTGCCGTTACCTTGGATATCATGGATTAGCGTGTATTGGCCATTGTCATCGTCGTGATCATCATCGTCGTCCACGACACTGCCGTCAAATCCCTTCCCGTCCGCCTGTACACCGGGAGAGAAGTCATCGCTGCCGACCGAACGATGCGCGACAAAACTCCCGCTGCCTTCAGGGCTGCGCACGAGGGATTGATTTTTCCCTCCTTCGCTACCGTAGGTCACGGTATCGACCACAGCACCGCTGGCGTCTTTCAGCGTCACCGTATCGCCGGAGTTGTTTAACCCAAGCGAGCCATAATCGGCCGTGATGGCAGTCGCTCCACCGAAACTACCCGAGGGGTTGCCACCACCAAATACGACGACTGCGCCTTTCCCCGGCAAGGTCGTGCCGGAACCAAACGTATGCCGGACGGCAGAGCCGTCGGCAAGCGTCCAGTCGCTGATATCGACTTGGTTCTCACCGATATTGACAATTTCAACGAATTCATCCTGGCTCGCACTGACGACCCCATCGCCATTCGCATCGCCGCTCGCAGAATCGGGGTCAGCGAGAATCTCGTTGATGACGACCTTGATCTCCTCGTCATTATCGTCATCGTCATCGCCATCACCATCGTTTGCGCCATCGCCCCAAGAATAACGAACCGTGGCCGCGCCCGAGGTGTAACCGAACGCACTCATGGTATAAATCCGATCGAGCGTCCCATTGATCGAGATGTCTTCGTTACCGAAGTTCACCCCATCGCCGTTATACCCGGACCATTCGATCGTCACACCCGCGTAATCGGTTGACTGACGCGATGGCCCATTGAGAATGCCATCCGGCCAATGCACAATCTTGATCCCATAGGCCTTGTCTTCGAGCTGAACGTCGATGTCT
>CAZWQC010000033.1:0-2935 GCA_964635785.1 uncultured Ectothiorhodospiraceae bacterium | reverse complement strand
GGGCCGATTCCAATTCGATCCGGATGTTCTCGATGCCAGCCGGTAGATCGCCGATGACGACAACCTCGCCTGCAGCGATGTCTTGTTTAAACGAACCCGAACCCGACGCAGCCGGTGCACCCGAGCAACCCTCCGTGCCTTGCCAGGAATAGTCGACCGTCCCCGTCCCCGCCGCATAACCGTAGGCCTCCATGCGCAGAGGTTGCGTCGTCGTCCCGGTGATCTGGGTATACTCGTTCCCGTACTGGGTCCCGTCGCCGTTGTAACCAGACCATTCGATGCGCATTCCTTGATAGTTGGTCGCGGCTTTTCCCGCACCGTTCAGGAGCCCGTTCGGCCACTCCACGATCGGCGTTCCATCGATGTTGTCGTAGAGTTGGATATCGACGTCCTTGGCAGACGTCAGGTCGATACGAATATCGATTTTCCCGACCGGAATCACTCCGACCTCGCGGCTATCTCGATAAGCGATGTATTGTTCGAAACGACCGGAACCGGCACATTGGCCATCACCACCAAAATCGAAACCAGCCTCCGCCTTTGCCGCCAATCCGAGCAAAGAACACAGAAGAATTGAGAACACAACACGATACCGCATGCAAACACTCCCAGGTTGAAACAGTGGCCTAGGATACGCTCACGACGTTTAAGATTGACGACATTTTTGTGACGGCGAACGTGACGTCTATCGATATTGACCGTTTCTTCAGTACTCGCACCTTTGCCCCGCAAGGGGAGTAGGACCTGAGAGCAATTTTCTGCAAAAACTTCTGGAACAATCTAGACGTTTTCATTTCCCTTGCAGCGATTATCTTCACGGTGGGACGATGCCATCAAAACGCTGGGCGATAATCGCACGATCGCTCGTTGCAAACGCAACCGATCCGCTATTGTGTTGGGGCGAGCCTAAGCTGGGGGGAGAGAACGACGAAAACCGTTGCAACGATGGCGGCACGAGAATCCGGTCGCCAGAACAGCCTCGGGCATGCCCAAAGGCAACCGAAGCCAGGATCGAGATCAGGACAATTCGAAAAAGTCCCAACCTGCGTCGAAGACAAATCGGGACAGACGTAACGGCTATCGACGGACGCACGACAACCCACGCCTTCGCCCCAGCCGCACATTCGGGTTAAGCGCATGATCCCGGTTTTGCGCCCCCCACTAAACCGGAGCAGACGACGAATCCGACGACCAAGTCCAACCCCGCCTAACTTCGGTGTCAGGTTACACCGCCCTAGAAAACCCTTTCACGGCATCGACCAACACGGCGACTCGATCCGGATCGATCGTCGGATGCACCCCATGACCCAGGTTAAACACATGACCTGGGGCAGGGCCGACCTTAGTCATCAGTTTTTCCACCTCGGCTCGAATCACCGCTTCCCCTGCGTACAGAACGCAAGGATCCAGATTGCCCTGAATCGCCACGCGGTTACCCACTCGCTGCCGGGCATCGCCAATATCCGTCGTCCAATCCAAACCGAGAGCATCGGCACCGGTATCGGCCATCAATTCAAGCCACTGCCCCCCGTCTTTGGTAAACAGAATCACCGGGATTGACTGACCGTCGACTTTTCGTGTCAATCCATGAACGATACGCGCCATGTAGCCGAGCGAGAATTCCTGATAGGTTTCCTGGGTCAAGACCCCACCCCAGGTATCGAAAATCTGTACGGCGTTGGCACCCGCGGCGATTTGTGCATTGAGATAGTCGATCACGGTATCGGCGAGCAGTCCGAGCAATCGATGCATCAGATCGGGGCGGTCGTACATCATGCCTTTAACTAAACGAAAGTCCTTGGTCGAACCGCCTTCTACCATGTAAGTCGCCAATGTCCACGGACTCCCGGCGAAACCGATCAACGGCACACGGCCCTTCAACGCGCCTTTGATATGCCGCACCGCATCCATCACGTAACGCAACTCGTCTTCCGGATCGGGTTTACCCAACGCCACCACGTCCGCTTCGGTACGAACTGGCCGCTCGAACTTTGGTCCCTCGCCTTCCGCAAAATAAAGACCGATATCCATGGCAGCGGGGATGGTGAGGATGTCCGAAAACAGGATGGCCGCATCCAGACCGTATCGATCGATCGGTTGCAACGTCACTTCACAAGCCAATTCCGGAGTTTGGCACAAATCCATGAAACTTCCAGCATAAGCGCGGGTTTCCCGGTACTCGGGTAAGTACCGACCCGCCTGCCGCATGATCCAAATCGGGGTGCGGTCTACGGGTTGGCGCAACAACGCCCTTAGCAGTCGATCGTTTTGTAACTCGGCCATGAAGACTCGGCTCTCGATAAAGTAGGTTCTTGCAACAACGCGATGAAATCCCACCGTTTGGGCGGATGCTTGTGCGTCGAATCGGCTCGGCGGAACGCCAGCGGCGCTTAACTCAAATGGCCTTTGACGCGAGCGCTCACCAGCGACATATCGGCCCGCCCTTGCACTTGTGGCTTGATCAAGGCCATCACCTTGCCCATGTCCTGCATCGTTTTTGCGCCGGTATCGGCTATCGCGGCTTGGACGATCTCGTCGATCGCCGCCTCGTCCAATGGCTCCGGCAAAAACGAGGTAATGATGTCGAGCTCAAACTGCTCTTGGGCGACAAGGTCAGCACGGCCGGCGGCTTGGTATTGTTCGATCGATTCCCGCCGCTGCTTGGCCAACTTGTCGAGGATCGCAAGCACATGCTCGTCGGTCAAGGTAATGCGCTCATCGACTTCCTTTTGTTTGAATGCGGCGGTGACTAAACGCAATGCCCCCGTCTTTTCCTTATCGCGGGCACGCATGGCGTCTTTCAGCGTATCGTTAATGCGCTCTTTGATCGGGGAGGCGACTTCAGTCATGGTCTATTCACTCAAAGGCTACGAGTGCGGCGTTGTTCCATGCGTTGCGCTTCTTTCGCCAGCCGCTTCAAATGGCGTTTGACCGC
>CAZWQC010000032.1:0-13387 GCA_964635785.1 uncultured Ectothiorhodospiraceae bacterium | reverse complement strand
TTTAGCCGCGAGCAACGTACGGTGGTGGGGTTTGCCGTGGAGACGGTATAGAAAGCTGGTCGTTTCATGAGTACCGCCTCGTAGTCTCATAGGCTGTGCATCAGTCGTCAAAACCCTAGCGCTACCCCGTCAACTACCAAGCGAATAGACTATTCTTTTCTATGGAGAAATACGATTATGCCTCGTCTTACTCTCTGGTGCATTGGCTTTGGCTTACTACTCTTCATCGCCTGTACACCCAGCAGATTCGCCCCCTCGACAGCCGCGGATCCCGCAGACCTCGGCACAATACCCGCTGATTTACCCAACGATCTACACGGCATCGGCCATGGTGCGACCTTAGCGCAGGCGATGAGTGCCGCTCGCAGCGATCTGCTCACTGGGATAACCGTACGGCTGCATTCACAGCTGACCGTTAGCGATGACCAAAACGACAACGAAGCCTCGCCTGTCGCGCAAGAATGGAGTCACTCCCAGGCTGATTTACCACTGCTTGGTTTGCAACGCGAAACGCAAACCCAAGCTGATCACGTCACGGCACACCTGACCCTGGTGGCGGCGCGAAGTCTACCACTGCACCTCGCTCGCCTGGCCGAACTCAGACACGAAATCATGGCTTTACGCGACCAGCAAAAGCCGGTCGGGGCTAATCGCCGTCACGATTATCTCAACGCGCTGTTGACCAAGTTGTCAGGCTATCGTGATCATCGGATGGTGGCTTTGTTGTTAGGCGGGGAGGAGATACCGACAGCCCCTATGAGCAGCGCCGCGCTAGTCCAAGAACTGAACTCGATCGACGGACAGGCGCCGAGCCTCGCCATCGCCGCCCAGATCCTGACCCGCGATTTGCCGATCGCGGACCAATGGGTAACCGTCAAACCCGCGGTTCCGTTGAACAGCGACGAAATTACCCCTTTCAGCCGAGCATTGGCTGATCAGCTGACCGTCCATTTAACATCCACACCGCATGCGAGTACCATCTATCAGGGCCATTATCAGACCCTTGCGGATGGCATGCTGGTGACCTACCGCCTGCTAGCCCCAACCGGCGATGTCATGGCCACGCGGGTGACCAGCTTGTCACCAAAGGCCTATGTGGGCGTGGACTATACACCACGCGTGCCGCCGACAGCGATCACATTGCCCACTACCAGGCTCGCTGAAAATTTCCGGGCCCAATTGTTCGCCAATGATGAACAACGCCATCTAGCCTTTAGCGCCGGCACAGAAATCATCCTCTCGGCCCGGCTTAACCAACCCGGTTATTTCTACATCGTGTCTCGGGTCAAAAACACCGCTGAGGATCTAACGTACCTCCTCCCCGTCGATGGTCCGCAACGGTTGATCAAAGAAATCACCGCACAGCAGACCGAGCGCCCGTTACCGGTGCGCCGATTGCGCGTCAGTCCACCCTTTGGTGTTGAACGCCTAACCCTCATCGCCACCGAACGCGACCCCCGTCATCAGCTACCGCGGCATGGTCTTGACCCGCGCACCGGCTATGCCTTGGTGGTTGGCCCGGTCACAGCCCCAGCCGGGGTGGGCAAGGTGGCGCAAGCGAGCATCACCCTGACGACCTTTGCGTCATCCAACCGGTGACTTGCGTTTGATCAGCATCGCCTACCGTTTGCCGTGAAATGGCCAGCCGACGGTCCTGTGCTGGGTAACCAGCGCTAATCGCATCTTCTCGTTGCGCCGGCTCAGCCGAGCGGGCGCAACTGAAGTCACTAGACAATGAGCTTTATCGCTACTAGCAGCACGATGATCGCAAACAGTCTTTTTAGCCAAACAGTCGGTAGCGTATGTGCCAAACGTGCGCCGAGGGGGGCTGCGGGCATACTCGCCAGCACAATGCCGGCCACCGCCGGCCAAAAAACGTAGCCAGTTGCGCCACTAGGTAATCCTGCGGCATGCCAGCCGGCAACGATAAATCCCAAACTGCCAGCGAACGCAATGGGTAATCCGCAAGCCGAGGAGGTGGCCACGGCCTGTCTTATGTCCAATCCACCGCGTGTCAAAAACGGCACGGTCAATGTGCCACCACCGATACCGACCAAGGCCGACAGCCCACCAATACCCGTGCCGGCGAGCGCCATAACGATTCGATTGGGTGTCCGGTGGCCTTGTGGTGCGTTGGGAGCGAGGAGTAGCCGAAAACCGATGTAACACAAAAACAGGGCGAAAATGCGTTGCACCCAGAATGCCGAAATCCTGCTCGTGATCCAGGCGCCGGCCGCAGCACCGAGAATAATCCAGGGTGTCAGTTGGATAACGACTTCCCAGCGGACAGCGTGACGACGATGGTGGGCATAGACTGATGCCGTCCCGGTCCCAATGATGCTAGCCAAGGAGGTGCCGATCGCAAGATGAGCGATGTGCGTGTCCGCGACATCCTGGCCTGCGAATGTCCAGAGCAAGGCAGGCACGACCACGATACCGCCGCCGAGCCCGAACAGCCCGGCCAACAGTCCGGAACCGAGACCGATCAGCAGATAGGCGATCACTGTCGAGCCGTCGCCGCGTGTTCGCGATAAAACTGGGACCATTTAGCGATCGCAGGGTTGCCCATGTCGTCGGTTTCATCGGCAGCACCATTGGGAGGGCACCAATACAGATTATGGGTCGATACGCCGTGACGATGGAGGATGTCGCGCCATTGTTCTGCGCTCGTTCTCCAGTAATCGGCATCGGCATACATGCGATCTGGATCAAAATAGATGGGGTAGTGAGTGACCTCGGGGATGTCGTGATAGACAAAACTGGTCTCTGCATCGAGCAATAGGAGTTGAAACGGTTTGTTGGCGCACAGAGCGTGTAGTACCTCGATCAAATCGAGGATCTTGGCGCGATCGGTATAGCCTGAGCGGACGAACAAAAACTCGTCCGCGGTATGCAGCGCGCGGCGGAACCGTTCGCTGCGCGCTTCGTAACGTCGGCGCATGCGTTCCCAGACCGGATAAATATTGCCAACCGGGTCATCCGTGTCTTCGACCTCATGGCCAAAAGACAGACCGGTCCAGCGGGTATGGAAAATGCGTCGTTGGTCGTGATCGTAGCACAGGAGATCGGGATTCCACATGTCGTTGAAGTCACCACTTAATATGGCGGTGATGTCGGCGACATCGAGCGCACGGGTTAAATCGAAGGGCAGGGCAGGACCGTCGTAGTCGATCTTGTACAACAGCATCCGCGTATCGCAGCGGGCTCCAAGTGCAATAATGGCGCAGCGAGAAATGCTCGCTAAATCACCCTGGAATACGAAGGCAAGGCCAGAATGGGCAGGGATTTTGATTCGACTGTCCAAGCCGTCGTCACTGACGATGAGCGTGCGAAACTCGATATCAGAACGCTGTGGCTGCCGATAAATCCCAGCTGGCATCGCTTTCAAGGCTCGGCGAACCTCGCGCCACATAGGCTGTACATTATAGTCATGCTCGGTTTCGTTGATGATAACCAGTTGTTCGGCGTTGCGTTTGAGAATGCCAAGGTGGCCGTCGTAAAACAAGGTGTCGCAGCGATGAGGTGAGAACAACCGCGTGGCATGGGTGAAATGTAAATCGGCGCCGGCCGTGATGTCGAAGGTATCCGGTAACGGTGTGCCGTTGCCAAGGGTGAGGCAAGGCCGGTTGACCTTGGCAAAATCGTCGGCAATATAAATGCCAGGTGGTAATTCACTGACGTTGCGAAAGGCGTCTTGTAAGACAGTCCAACTGGGTTGGATGCGGTACTCGTGATCGGTCGCATTGATCAGCCGAAAACTGGCCGACTCGGGGCAGGAGAATACGTGAAACCCATTGGGGTCACTGAAAATCGCCTGTTCCGGAGCGGATGGCAGCGCTTTGCCGGCGGTTGGGCGTTGTAATGGCAGTTCTGCGAACAGGCGTTGATCGATTGCTTCGTACATCAGTCGCTGTCCCTCGCTGTTGGGATGCGCCGGATCGAACCAGAGTCCTGGTTTCCAGCGACCTTGCCCATCATCGACGGCATCGAGCCAATTCAACACGGGCACACCAAACGCCTGCATGCGTTCATGGGTGTCACGTAGTAGCCAAGCATGGTCCGCGGTGTAATCACCATGCGGATACAGGCCGCCGAGAATGGGATAGGCACCAATACTCTCGATCATGCGCAACAATTGCTGAATGCCGCTCTCGAAGCGCCGTTGCACGGCTCGACGATGATGTGGCGCGCAATACGCGAGTCCCTCATTGCCAAGCGATAGCGCCAAGATGACGATGTCCGGGGCGATGGGGGCGATCTCGCCCGGAAAACGGTCGATGGTCATGCCGACATTGGCGCCGAGTTGGGAACGGTTGATCAAGAGGTCGCCGTGACGGTCGGCGAGATCACAACCCAGGCGATGTGCCCAGCCCTGGAGTCGCCAGGCATTGCAACCCATGGCGACAGAGCTGCCGAGGACGACAATCTTACGACCGCTGGCGCTGCCGGGCTCAATCGGCGACAGTGGTTCGCTCAGATAGCCGAATGGCCAGGCTTGCCCATGACCGAACCAGCCGTCTTCGATGACCAGGGTGCCGTTGGTGGGCGAGGGTTCAGCCGGTAGCCAACGATTATGATCGATCGGTTCCCATTGTGGGCCAACTTCGCTCAGGCGTACGTACTTGTACTCGATGCGTTGTGGCGGCTGGGTTTGTGTCAAGGGTGTTTCGATCCACCATAACGGGTAGCGGTCGGGGCGGGTTTGTAACGTTAAGCCGTGCTCGGGGGCCCAACAGCCCAGCTCATCCGTCGAGCCGACCAAGCCGATGGCCTCGCCGAGTTGTGTGTGCGCATTGACTTGAAAACGATACATGAAACCTCTCCGTCGACCGAAAAAGGGGGTAAAGCGAAGACCATGCCGGCTGAGCCAGGGCGTTGGCAATCGACTCAACCATCGGATCCAACGCTCGTTGTGTGACAGTTTCTTTGTCATCGCTCGTTGCCAGGCAATCATTTCTTGGCTTGTTGGGGAGCCTGGTCGGCGACGATCAATCGTCGCAACAGTCAACCCACCCATTTTTGGAGATGGTCGTGTTGGGTTCGGCTAACGATGACAGAGAACGGCTGCCTCGATCGCAGGGTTGACCAAGTGGACGGCCGGACGGTCGACCTTTATCGAGGCCAACGCTCTACCGGCATGTCATGTTGCGCTCGTTATCGCCTCGCCAGACCGACTGGTGACAATCGATCGCCCGGTCAACGAACAGGCGGCCGCCCCGCTGCGTTGGCTCGCGCACAAACAAAACGGACATCTTCGCATCTGACAGAAGCTATCATCGTTGCAAAAACGTTCGTCGCATAGTCTGCTGCGTCCCTTGCACCGCGAGGGCAAGGGACGCCAGCACTGATGAGAGAATTGATCGCATTCACCTCTCGGCCGATGCCGGTTCGTCGCTCGTGTGCTCCCGCCGCATCGGGACCGTTCTGGTTTCTTCCAAATAGGCCTCTTCCACCGGGGTTACCTCGACATGATCGTACCCGGTAATCATGGGTTTGACGTGGTCGACGAAGCTGTGTCCGGTGGTCAACAGATAGACATGGGCCATAACGAACGCCAGGATCGCGAAGGCGACTGCGACGTGCACGATGGCAACCCATTCGATCATGCCGTTGGCACCCGGTAATGTTTCCCAGTTGTTGTAAAGTAGATAGGCCAAACCAGAAATCCAGATGGCCGGGAACAAAAACAACTTCAGTGCAAGGTAAGTCAGCGCCTGTAGCGGGTTGTGTTTGCGGCGAAAGGCTTTGCGATAGGGATGGTGTTCGCCCAAAAAGATACCGAAGGCGTAATACCGTGCCACCCGCCACAAACCGTTGACGGTGGGCAAATAATGGCGCCAGCTACCGGTCGTGATGTGCCAAAAGATGGCAAAAATCCATAGCAGTATCAGAGCGATGGCAGCCCAGGTGTGGATCGTAACGGCTGTTTCGAAGTCGACGATTCGATGAGTCCCGTGGATTGCGAATCCCGTGAACAGCAAGGTCATGATCAATGCCATCTGCGACCAGTGCCAGAAGCGCTCGAACCGACTGAACACCATGATGAAACGCGTGATCATGATTGTTTTCTCCTCAAGCTGGCGATGATGCGGACGGCAGTGTGACCGAGAATGCCGAGGATGGTACCCGCGACCACGAGCAATCCGAATAAGTCAAGCCAGCGATTGGCATCCCGTCCGGGTAAGTAAAAGCCGGCCAAATTCGCGAGCCGGCCTTGTTTGGCGTGGCAACTACCACAACGCAGGGCTTGGTCGGCGGGCGCAACGGTGTGGGTGATAACCCAATAGGAATAGGTATCCACAAAACCGTATTCCCCACTGTAGGGAATGTTGTTCTTTTCCATTCCAACCCGAATCGCGTCGGCGAAATTGTAGTTGCCCCAGTAAGAGGTATCGTCCTGTCCCCATAGGTGCATATACACCAATGTATTATTGCCGACATCGTAGGGCTGAATGGTGTGCATGCGTTTGAACGGCCAAATCCGCGAGTTACGGTCATCGGCTGAGCCATTGAAACCATTGACTTCAACCGGCCCGTTGGCGGGATCGAATTTCGTTTCGATGGTGGTATAAATCATTTGACCATCGAACCAGTCGTAGTAGGGAGCGAAGTTTTCGTTGTAGACGAAGTCGCCTTTGATCGATTTGTAGGTCGCGCGATGGGCGCCATTGCCTTGGGCATACCCTTTGACTTTGTAGCCTTCCCCGTTCCGGGTTTTGCCGGCGGTGCGCCAATCCCATTTCACTATGGTGGCAACCCCGCCGCGGGCTAGGTAAGGAATATGGCAGGTTTGGCAGGCGACACGGTCGACATGATCGTTGAGCTTCGCGTTGGCAACGGAAACCAGGGGATGCGGTGCGAGTCCGTGACACGATTCACAGGTCGCGACATCACGACGTAAGCCAGGTTTGCCGGCGCCTTGCGGATCGGTGGCATGAACGTTGTAGCGGCTGCCTGCCCAAATGTGCTTTTTGGTGACATGGCAAGTGGTGCAGGCGAAGTTCAGGCCATTGGCGTCCATGTGTACGTCGAGTTCGTGGGGTGGGTTAACCATGGAAGAATCGAGGTCGCCGTGTTTGACACCATCGCCACCACCCCCATGAAAATGACATGCCCCACAATTCTCTCGACCCGGTAAGCCGACATTTTGCGCCACCATGGCCCAGTCGATCGGTTCCATGTTCTCGAACATGACCGAGCAAGCCGGGCTGCCCATGGAGTTCGGCAAGCGGTAGTAGGTGCCGGTGCGGTCATGGCAGACCAGACAATCCATGTTGCGGGTGTTGTCGAAATCAAACGTTTCGTCTTTCCAACCGTAGCCGGCGTGGCATTGCGCACACATGCCTTCGTTGCCTTTGGCGTTGGTGCAGAACGTGTTGATCAGCGTTTTCTTGCCCAAGCGTTGCCCGGTGTCGGGGTGGATATACTCCCAAGTCCAGTGTATTGAATGCTTGAACTGTTCCCCCGCTTCGTTGTGGCAGGTCAAACAGGCCTCGGTGACTTCCGGGCCGTTGTTAAACGGACCTTGCAACACCTCGAACTTGCTGTGATCGGCCGTGGAATCGGAGGCAACGACGGTGGTGTTGCCGTGTTCGAGGCGGAAGTTCATATTGACATCGGCCGCTTCGGTCGCCGCTGCCAGTAGGGGAGCCAGCAATATTGTTAAACCACACAATATCCATAGTGACCGCCGATCGGCGCGAATTCGCACATCACACGTCATTTGGATTTCCTCAGATACAAAGGCTCGAGAGCTAGAACATGGATGACACCAGCGTTCGGTCCAATTTGGTCGACAACCGGTCCAATTTGGTCGACAACGCGTGCGTGACACCCATAGCAAGGATGAACAAACCCGTTAGGTTAGTTGAAGACTGTTGACAAGACTTTGATATTGAGCAAGTCCAAGCGATCGAATACCATCCCAGCGTGGGTTGAGTGATGGTGGGCGAAGGCGGGCTAACCAAGACCGAACCGGACCGGAATGCTTGCGGGCATCGGGACAATCGGTATCTTTGGATACGGCCCCATCACCCGAGGGGCCGGTGCATCCGGTACCCAAGTATGCCCGTAAACGATCTCGAAGCTGGCCGGCAAGCGGCGGTCGTCGCTGCGACGGAAACGTTCATAGGCCTGTCGCACGGCAGCAAGCCGATGCTTGCCGGTTAGCTGACGTGCCCGCCTGGTCAAGACATTGCGCAGCCCCATCCGGCGCAGATCTCGATAAAGGTCCATGATGTCATGGTAGGTCAGAGTGATCATTTCCATATCCATGACCGGTGCGACAAAGCCGTGGGCGAGTAACGCATCGCCGATATCGTGCATGTCGGGGAAATCGGCGACATGCATCGCATGCGCGTGGCCTTGCCATGCCTGCCGCAACTGGCTCAATGTGCCCGGACCGAAACTGCTGAACATGAACAATCCGTGCGGACGCAGTATACGCCGCACTTCGCTGAAAACCTGTTCGAGGTCGTGACACCAGGCCAAACTCAGGTTGGCGAAAACGAGGTCGACCGAGGCCTGGTTGATTGGCAGTCGGTGTAAATCGCCGGCAATCAATGCGGGGCGACGCATCCAGCGTCTGCGTCGGCGAGCTCGGTGTAACATGGCGCGCGATTGATCCAGCGCAAGCAAACGTGCGCTGGGGTAATGCCGAAGCAGCGCCGAGAGGGTAGTGCCAGTACCGCAGCCGGCATCGAGAATCAGGTTTGGGTCGAGTTTGATGTAGTCCAGTCGCTCAAGCATGCGACGACCGATTTCCTGAGACAACACGGCATGCTGATCGTAGTCCGCGGCAATACGATCGAACATGGCCCGGGTCGCGATCGGATCGATAGACGTACCGAGCCGAGCGTCTTGCTGATTACGCATTGTTCGCGTCATGGGTATTGGGCGATTGCGGTCGCAGGCAGCCATAAATCCAATCGCAAAACGCTTGCGCATGGCTCAGAAACGGTGCGTGCCCAACGCCTTTGAGTAGCATGATCTGCGCGCGCGGGTTGAGCGCGGCCATGTGACGACCAACTTCGGCCGGTACCAATCGGTCCCGGGCACCGAGTAAAACATGGACGGGTTGCTCAAGCTGGGCGAAAGGTTGACGTAAGTCGCTGTTGCGCAGAATGGCCAAGCCGTCGCGTAAGCCCTGCGGGTGCGGTGGCCAGTCGGTCAATGCCCGGCGCAGGAGTCGAAGACTGTTTGTCATCTGCTCGCTACCACGGCATTGCAAAGCGAGGAAACGGTGCAAAGTGGCCTGGTAGTCGGTTTCAAGCTGCGTGGAGAAGCCATCGAGGATATCGGGGGCAATGGCATGGGGCCAATCTGCGCGTTGCACCATACTTGGGCTACTACCAACCAGGAGTAAGCGTTCGATTGCTGCGGGAAACGCGTGTGCGGCGGCGAGACTGATCAATCCGCCCATAGACCAGGCGAGCCAGGTTGCGCCGATCGGTACTGCCGCAACGACCAACCTGGCGGTTTCCAATGGATTCCCAAGACCAGCGAGATCGCGACTTCGACCGTGACCCGGCAAGTCCACCTTTGTCACTCGGTAATGGCGCGTAAGCATCGGCCACACTTTTGACCACACAGCCGCGTTCAGACCAAAGCCATGGAGCAAGACCATATCGGGACCGGTGCCAGCGGTTTCGGTAAATAGGGGCATGGTGACGTCGGGGTGGCCAAAAAAACGATATTCTTGCGCTAAGATAGCCGATGCTAACAATGAGTATCAATGGGTTCGTTTGCTCCGTGCCCTTCCCAACCGTGCTGGGAAGGGACGGAGTAGACGCGCCCGCCAATGTTTTGCCACAATGCGCATGTCGGTGTTTGTCAATGGACCCAATGAAGTTGAGTTCCTCCAATGCCAAAACCCCATACCATTCACCATCGCCAGTTAAGGCGTAGGCGCTACCGGCGCAGCGCCGATTACGATTCGCCGTGGAAAGAGGCGATCATGGCGTATTTCCAACCCTTCTTGAGTTTGTTCTTCGCCGAAGTCGAGGGGCTGATCGATTGGAGTTGTCCGCACACATTCTTGAACGCCGAACTGCAACGATTGACCGGTCAGGCCGGACTCGGACGCCGCTATGCCGATTGTTTGGTCAAGGTCTACCTCAAGGACGGTCATCCGGCTTGGCTATTGATCCATATCGAAATTCAAGCGAAAGCGGATGCGGATTTCAACTGCCGGATGTTCGAGTACTATTATCGAATTTATGACCATTACCCGCAGCAAGAACTCATCAGTCTTGCGCTGTTGACCGATCAACCGGATGCAACGAAGGTGGGGGAATACAGCCAAGAACGGGATGGCTATGGGGTAAGCTTTCGGTTTAGAGTACACAACCTGAGACAGCATGATGTAGCGGAACTGCAAGCCAAGTCAGCCTATAATCCATTGGCCTTGATTGCGCTGGCGCAGCAAGTCGCGCACCGCCAAGCGGATGATCATGCGCGTCAATTGCAAAAACGGGAGATCATCTGGTTGTTATACCGGCATCGCTATAGCCGCCAGGACATCCTTAAGTGTGTGCGATTCATCGATTGGCTGATCCGTTTGCCACCGCCATTAGAACAGAGCTTACGTGACGAATTGATACGGTATGAACAGGAGACGAAGATGACCTACGTGATGAGTTATGAGCGCATGGCCGAACAACGGGGGATGAAGGCTGGAATAGAACAGGGGCTTGAGCAGGGGCTTGAGCAGGGGAAACTGCGCGGCGAAATCAAGACGTTGATACGGCAATGCCAGCGCAAATTCGGGGTTCTGGAGCCGGAGATCGTCGCACGGATTAAGGCGGCGGATATGGAACGAGTCGAGATTTGGCTCGATCGCATTTTAGATGCCAGTACCCCGGCGGAGTTGTTTGCCGAGGAACAGTGATTGCCGTTGTCGTCGACGCACGATACCGACTAGGGGGGTAGTGATCTCAATGCGACCGTCCTTTTGCTTTGTTCAGACGAAAAACTCAAACTAAAATGGCCAAACCATGCTTGTCAACTCGCTTGCCATAGTTCTTGCGTACTTTGCTGGTGCGATTTCTACAGCCATCATCACCTGCCGACTTCTTGGTCTGCCCGACCCGCGGCAGATCGGTTCGGGCAATCCCGGGGCGACCAATGTCCTGCGTTCCGGTAGCAGAAAAGCGGCTGCCATCACGCTGGTGGGCGATATGCTAAAAGGGTTTGTGCCGGTGTTGCTAGCACACTGGCTCGGGTTGCCTGAATGGGCGATTGCGGGCACCGGGATAGCTGCGTTTTGTGGCCATGTTTGGCCGGTTTACTATGGCTTCAAAGGCGGTAAGGGTGTGGCGACCGCGCTCGGTGTGCTGTTTGGTTTGCATTGGCTGGTCGGGTTGGCGGCAACGGCAACCTGGTTGGTTGTAGCGGCTGCGTTCCGTTACTCCTCATTGGCGGCGTTGACCGCGGCACTTCTCGCGCCAGTCTACGTCTATTGGTTTATCGGCGATTTTGCGCAGGCTCTGCTAGTCATTTTGATGGTGGTGATGATCTTTTGGCGCCATACCGGCAATATTCAACGGCTTTGGGCGGGTACTGAAGCACGGATTGGTGGGAAGTCCCAAGTACAATGAAATGTCTTCTGGTAGCGAGTATTTTCCCCCCCGTCAATGGGGGATCGGCCGTTGTTTACGAGAACCTCTGTCGTTTCAGCGCTGATGGCAACATCCATGTGCTTGCGCCGAGGTGTCATTATCTCGATGGCAAGCCGATCAAAGATTGGCAAGCGTTTGATGCCAAGGCCAATTATCCGATTCATCGAGTAAAGTATCTGCGCCCGCCCGTGAGCACAGTGCGATCGTTTGTCCACTCGTTGTTTTTGGTTCTATTTCAAGATTTGCCGATAAAACTTCGCGTCTTGATACGGGTTATGCGTCTTCACTGGCGGCATCGATACAGCATTCTTTGCATCGGTGAGCTGAATTCCGGAACTTGGCTGGGTCTTTTCTGCCGACGCGTATTTGGTATTCCGTTTATTAATTATATTCATGGTGAAGAAATTACCACCACAACGCGATATCGTTCCTTTGGCCGTTGGCGGCGCTATTATTTGCAACAAGCCGACGGGATCGTGGCGGTTAGCCAGTTTACCAAACAAGCATTGATCGCGCAGATGGGTATTCCCGAGGCGAAGATCACATTGATCGAGAATGGCGTGGATGCGGAACGTTTTCAACCGGGTCCGCGGCCGCCGACATTGCTGGCCCGATATCGTCTCGAGGATAAAAAGGTTCTGCTAACGGTCGGTCGGATCGTCGAGCGCAAGGGTATCGATATGACCCTGAAAGCGTTGCCAGCCATTATCCAGGCTTGTCCTGATGTGCACTACCTAATTGTTGGTGACGGTGACTACCGGGTCCCCTGCGAAGCAATGACGACGGCGCTTGGCCTGACCGCATACGTCACGTTCGCAGGTCTTGTTCCCGCTGACGAATTGGTCGATCACTATCGGCTCTGCGATGTCTTCATCATGCCGAATCGAGAACTGGCGAACCATGATACCGAAGGGTTTGGCCTGGTATTTCGGGAGGCGAATGCTTGCGCTAAGCCGGTAATCAGCGGCACAGCCGGCGGTGCGGTGGAAGCGGTACGCGACGGGATCAATGGTGTCAATGTGGATGGCAATGATCCTTCTGCGATCAGCGCAACCGTCATTCGCTTGCTGACCGATGAGCCATTGAGGCAGCGGATCGCAGCGGCAGGGCTTACGCTGGCGCGGGCAGAGAGCTCCCAAGAGAGCGCTCGCCGCTTCTATGCTCTATGTGAAACCATTGTCAAGCCAACCGACGCGAACCGATCGGTCGGATGATCTTGTATCCACCGTTTTCCTTTGGCCAAGGCTAAGCGGGAAACCAGTGGATCCGTGGCTGCAAGGGTTCACGGATGACTTCGCCGGCGCGCATACGTTGCGATAAGTCTCGCTCGTGGCGCCATTGACGATCGCGGACGCGATAGAGCTTGCCTTTTTCCTGTTGTGGCAGACCAAACTGCTCGCCGCGTCCGAGTCGATGAATGAACTCGCCGTAAGTCGCTGCGCTGAGTTTGACGGCCCGCCAGAACAGCGTGAGCTCGTCATCGCCCGGGTTAACTTCTGGACAAATATGGGCAATCAGTCGCCCTGTATCGATGCCAGCATCGATATAGTGAAGTGTACAGCCGACTTGTTCGGGTTCGTTGTTGTACAGCGCCCAGAAGGTACAATCCGCGCCACGATAGCGCGGCGACAGCCCTCCATGCAGATTGACTAGGCCCAAACGTCCTGCGGTTAACAACGGTGGTTTGATCAGCGATGTACCAAAAACTGCGATGATGTCTGGCTGTAATTGCGAAACCCGCGCAACGACATCCGGATGATTGATGTGGG
>CAZWQC010000031.1:0-13555 GCA_964635785.1 uncultured Ectothiorhodospiraceae bacterium | reverse complement strand
GGCGGCGATCCGCGATCGCCTCGGCGCCGGCCCAGGGTCGCTTGGACCGGTGAAATTACCCATTCCCTGCATTATCGATCACAGTGTTGCAATCATGAGCGACTTTGCCGCCGGTGCCAACATCGACGACAAACACTATTTCGGCATCAACTGGGATCGTGATTTGCCGACGCCGGCCAGCGCAGATTTGCGCATGGTCATCGCTGGTGACCCAAGCCCGGACGGTCAAGGACAACTCGGCATTGTCCGCGGTATCGAGGTCGGCCATATTTTTCAGCTCGGCGAGAAGTACAGCCAAGCCATGGGTGCCAGCGTGCTCGACGAGCAAGGTCGCGAACAACCGATGGTCATGGGTTGCTACGGCATTGGGGTTTCCCGGGTGGTGGCCGCCGCCATCGAGCAAAACCACGACGCCAACGGCATTATTTGGCCCGAACCGATCGCGCCGTTTCAAATTGTGATTGCGCCGATCAATATGCACAAATCGATGCGCTTGCGCGAGGCCGTTGAGCGGGTTTACACCGACCTGCAAAGCGCCGGCTTCGAGGTTTTGCTCGACGATCGCAATCTGCGTCCCGGCGTCATGTTCGCCGATGCCGAACTCATCGGCATTCCACATCGGCTGGTATTTTCCGAAAAAGGATTGGATGCCGGCGAAATCGAATACAAAGGCCGCCGCGACGCTGCCGCAACCAACGTCCCACTAGCCAAACTTGAGGCATTTCTTAAATCCCGTCGCAGCGTGAGCAGCTCGCGATGAAGGGTCGCATAAAAAGCCGCAACCCCGCGTGGCTTTTGCAATCAGGTCATCAGCTGCTCAACGAGCTTCTGATTAACGAAACAGCGTAGCATCAATTGATCGAAATCCCGTAGCTCGCCAAACGAAATACCATAGCAATGAGGGGTTTTGGCATCGGCGATTTGCTTACAGTTTTCCGGACAGTTACGAATCGTGACCTCGACCGAGATCGATCGAGCCGTGCGTTCAAACGAAAGGCGTGTGGATATCTGCAGCTTGGTTCCAATGTCACCGAGCGGTGCCATGGCCGAAATCAACGCACCATCGGTACTCAAATCGAGAATGCGCCCGGGAATGGGATCGCCGGAAGTTGGCTTACCGTCCGCGCCGAGCACTTGCACAACCATAGTCAACGTGACCCGGACACGATGCGATTGCCGTACCGTCGCCACGGCCACTTCCGCTGGGGGTTTTAAGTGCATGTAGGGAAACGGATGACTGCGACTGGCCAACACGGACGTCACGAAACCTTGGGCGGTGTTGCCGGCAAGCATCCGCGCTGAGAAGACTTGCCCCTCACGCACTAGCAACGGTTTGTTGTTCAGCTTCGGCGCGGTCACGATCAAACTGCGGTTCGCCAGATAACCGATCAAGGTCACGAGATACCGCCCGCTACGCGCCGTATCGGCAAACTCGAGCTGCAGGGTATCCCCTGTCGACAGGCGAAGTTCGTTTGGATCAGGCATGGCATTTCCCGTTACTTAAGTCAAACGCAACGACTGACCACTCGTACCGAACGCCACGCCGGTATCAATCGTTGCATCAGTCTTTTGTCCCTTCCCCCACGGGGGCAGGGACAAAGCAGACTTGCTCTACGAAAACTTTCGCAACAACGCATACTGATGCCTTGTCAGCATCTGTCGCCAGATGCGACCGGCACAGACAAAAAGATCGGTGTCCAGGTGAGCCTGTATACCAGCGCTGAGTCGTTAGAGTCAAACGCGCATGAGTGGTAACAGGTTTTCGGTGGCGGGATGAACGTAACAATACGGGGGCTCGTTGCCAGGGCGCTTACCCCAATCTAGACTTGGCATCGAAATTGAGGCACCCCTGCTTTGCTTTAACCGGCCTTGCGCTTTAACTAAAGGCTTGCCCCGCTTTGACCCCAGCTCGTTTGAGAATTAAAGCAAGCGGGCAGAAACCGGTAAACGCGGACTGCAACAAATTCAAACCAACGAATGCCGTAAACAACAACCAATACGGACTATGGACATAGGCCAACAATGCGCTCAAGGTAACGAACAGGCCCGCGACGGCCAACACGATCCGATCAATACTCATCATCATTGCTCCCGGGTTAACTCATGGATCAGCTTGGGTTGCAAGATTATGGGACCTGCCCGCAACAATTCCAAGTCACCCCAACGCCACTAGCCGCGTTGATCGAGCGGCACATAATCGCGTCGACTCGATCCGGCGTATACCTGTCGCGGACGGCCAATTCGCGATTCCGGGTCATCCATCATTTCGATCCAATGCGAAATCCACCCGACCGTACGCGCCATCGCAAAAATCGACGTGAACATATTCAACGGGATACCCATCGCCCGCAGGATGATTCCCGAGTAAAAATCGACGTTGGGATACAGTCGCCGCTCGGTGAAATACTCATCCGCCGACACGATCCGTTCAAGTTCGAGTGCTGTGTCGAACAAGCGCTTATTGTCCTGGAAGTTCGGATGGCATTCGCGTTCCATCGCGGTCAGCAACTCATGGGCGATTTTACGAATGATTTGGGCGCGCGGGTCATATTGCTTGTAGATGCGATGCCCAAAACCCATCAACCGAAACCGGTCATTTTTGTCTTTGGCACGGTCCACGAAGTTCTGCACGTTACCGGTCTCGGCAATATCGGCAAGCATCCGCACGACCGCCTCGTTGGCGCCACCGTGGGCCGGTCCCCATAACGACGCGATACCGGCGGATATCGCCGCAAACGGGTTCGCATCGGAACTCCCCGTCAACCGGACCGTGGAAGTCGAGGCGTTTTGTTCGTGATCGGCATGCAGGATCAGAATCAAATCCAAGGCCCGCACGAACAATGGATTGGGGACATACGGCTCGGTCGGCACCGCATACATCAAACGGAAGAAATTCTCCACATAACCCAACGAGTTGTCCGGATAGAGAAAAGGTTGACCGGTAAAATACTTGTAACTCCAAGCGGCGATGGTCGGCATTTTCGCAATCAGACGATGCGCGGAAATCTCCCGATGGCGAGGGTTATGCACATCGGTGTTGTCGTGATAGAACGAGGACAACGCACCAACAACCCCAACCATAATCGCCATGGGATGGGCATCGTGGCGAAAACCGTTGTAGAAATACCGCAAGGCCTCTTGCAGCATGTTGTGACTCAAGATAATCCGGGTAAACTCGGCCAATTCTACCGCGTTCGGTAGTTCACCATACAGCAGCAGATAGCAAACCTCGAGATAAGTGCTATGTTCTGCCAGCTGCTCGATCGGATACCCGCGGTACATGAGCACCCCTTGATTGCCGTCTATGAACGTGATGGCACTGCGGCAGCTGGCGGTCGCCATGAAACCCGGATCGTAGGTAAAATAGCCCAATTCCTGGTAAAGCCCACGCAAATCGACCGCTGGCGGGCCGTGAACACCTTGTATCAAAGGCAATTCGATCTGCTTGCCCGTGGTATTATCGATCAACGTTATCGTATTCGCACTCATGGACGCCTCCGCGGTTGCTTGTTGCCAAGTGGAGCGAACCGTTGCGACACTGTGTCGCCAACGCCACTCCCGTCGCAACCGGCCTTCTGGTCACTTCGCGAGCGCCACCGCGCTCCCCCCACCAGTGGGCTCGGTCACCTTAAGAGCAAGGCAAGAACCCGGAGTATATGACAGTGCGACTACAGGCGATACCGATTACTACCTTTCATACCGCCGATACGTGTCGGTTTTCAACGGGATTTGCGCGTTGATAGGGGACAGCGCCAATCGAAGCAGTTAGAATCCCGCTCGGAGCGATGAAGCGACACCATCGCGAGACGCTCCGAGTTTCGTTCATCCAACACCACTAGCCAACGCGAGTCGACGTCTTGTTGCAACGCCAGTCTCTGCGAATACTACGCATGCTTGTACGACACTTCTTCATTTGGACTTTCCTCGTCCTGCTGGCCACGACGGTAAGCGCCCGCACCGTCAAATACGTCAGCGATCAGGTTCCACTCCCGGTTCGTTCGGGTACCAGCTTGCAGCACCGCATTATTGAAATGGTGAAAAGTGGCACACCGGTGGAAGTCATCGAAACAGAACAGCAAGGCTACTTCAAAATCCGGTTACCGAGTGGCGAGGAAGGTTTCATGCTAAGCCGGTATCTCATGGATCAACCTAGCGCTCGGGATCGTCTCGGCCAGCTTGAGCCGCGCCTTGAAGAACTCCGCGAAACGAATAGCCGTTTGCGCGAACGCGAACAGACGCTTTCCAGCGAGTTCGAGGCACTGCAAGCTGATAACCAGAAGCTCTTGGCCACAACCCAGGCTTTGCAAGCCGAACTCGAAGACATCCGCCGCGCGTCCGCCCGGGCATTGGAACTACGGCGAGAGAATCAACGTCTGACCCGCGAGGTCGAGCAGCACCAGCAGTCACTGCACGCGGAAAAAGAAAAAAACGAACGCCTGCAAGCCAATAGCGATCGCAAGTGGTTTATCACCGGGGCGATTGTGACGCTGCTCAGTTTGTTTTTCGGTTTGATCATTCCACGGATCCCGTGGCGGCGCCGGCGGCGCTGGGGCGATTTGTAACCCTCGTGATGGACGACCGGTGGCGTCGATGATCCTCCTCGGCTCTACCGGCATAAGCCCATTGGTCGGCGATCTCGGTCTATTGCCAGGTAGATTCGATGTCATGCTGGTGACCCGATCTCGTGTTGATCCGTCAATGCGAATGCGCAACCATCCGGACTGATTCTTGGTACAAATTCTGAATGACCTGACCGTCGATTGCATCGGTCCGATGACAGACCAGACGGCGATTCAGACAAGCCACTCGGGTGATGTAACTGGAAATAAAACCGACATCGTGGGATACCACAAGAATTGTCATCCGTTCATTGAGTTTGCGCAACATGGTAAAAATATCGGTTTCCAAGCGTTGATCGATGTTCGCGGTCGGCTCATCCAAAATCAGCACTTGCGGGTCGGCAACCAACGCTCGGGCAAGCAACACTCGTTGCAGTTGCCCACCGGACAACGTCACAATCGGCCGCTTGCGTAAACCCTCCGCCCCGACTTCGACCAACGCCGCGCGCGCTTTTTCGCGGTCCTGCCACGAATATCCACCCATGCGCCAACCACTGCCCGTGCCATGAGCAAGCCGACCGAGTAGCACGACGCGCTCGACCGTAATCGGAAAGTCCCGCACAAAGCCAGGAAATTGTGGCACGTAGCCCAAGTGACGCCGGGCGATTCGCGGTGACCCACCGAGCACACGAACCTGTCCGCCTGCGGCAGCAATAGCCCAAGTATGAGTCTGAGTAACGTGCTTTTGCCGCCTGCATTGGGGCCGATGATGCCGAGAAACTCACCGCGTGTCACGACGAGGTTGATCCGTTCCAGCGCAGGCGTATCGCCGTAGGCAAAGCTGACATCCTGTAGTTCGATCACGGCCTCATTGGCTGTCATGACTCGCTCCCACCGGCCAACAAATCCGCAAACCGACGCAAACTGGTGCAATAATCGGCTGCGAGCGGATCGACCGTCACCACTTCGGCACCGATGGTACGGGCGAAACGCCGCGCAAGATGTGCATCGAATTGGGGCTGCACGAACACCGTGTCGATTCCATGCCGCTTTGCCAGTTCGGTCAAGTCGGCGAGTTGCCGCGCGCGCGGCAGTTTGCCGTCATGTTCGACCGCCAACTGAGTCAGTCCGTAAGTTTCGGCGAAATACCCCCAAGCCGGGTGAAATGTCATGAAATACCGCTGAGTTCGTTGCCCCAATGACAACCGGATATCCCGGTCGAGCTCGTCGAGCTCCGCCGCAAAGGCTTGGTGATTCGCGGCGTAATCACGCGCGTGTGCAGGATCGAGCCGTTGCAGTCCGTCGCGGATGGTCGCGATCATCCGACCGGCCAAACGCGGACTGGTCCAGATATGGGGATCGAGGGCATTTCCCAATTCAACGTCGTGTTTGGCATGCCCGGTCAGCGGCTTTAAGTCGATGCCATCACGGCTATCGATAACCGCAAGCGACCGACTCGTCGCGCGAATTCGCTCCATCCAAGCCGCCTCGTAGGGAACGCCAACACGGACAAACAAATCGGCATCGGCGAGTTGACGAATCTGCTGCGAACTTGGGGCATAGGTTGCTGGACTTTGACCCGGTGGAACCAGAGTCACCACCGACACATGATCAGCGCCGACCTTCTCGACGAAGGTTTGCAGCGGAAGCACGCTGACGACGACGCGCAAAGGTTCGCTCATCGCACTCAATGGCGCCACCACCAAGGCCAAACACAAGCAACAGGCAAGTCGAAAACAATGGAACATGAAGTCACCAACCTGAAATTTTGTTAAACCGCGAAGGCGTATTGCCTGGTGTCATTCTAGAAATGCGATGTTATAGTATAACGCACGACGATCGCAACGAACAGCAAGCATCCTCTTCAGAGAAACCGTCGCAGATCGGGCTGCTCGACAGCAGAGAAACAGACTCCGACGAAGCTCGGTCCAAAACTTCATCGCTGCTCGCGACGGGTTGACCTGAAGTCGACGAGCGAGCGCACAATCTCAAACACGAATGGGATTATCTTTACCGCATGGCGGTCTTTCTACCAATTCCGTCGATTTCTCAGCCATCCAGGCGACGAGACTGCGGTGACCATCACAAGAATAACCAATACGCCATTTCACTCAAGCGAGTGTTGCTACGGTAGCGAAGCCAAGACGCGGTCCACGCGGATACAAACTTGCGCGCTCGCCGTAACCGACATTGACCAAAAAATTCGACCGAAACCGCCCGTCTGGGAAAAAGGCTTGGTCGACCTTTGCGTTGTCGAAACCGGACATTGGTCCAGTATCCAGGCCGAGCGCCCGCGCCGCCAGAATCAAATAACCACCCTGCAATGTGCTGTTACGCAACGCGGGTCACGCTGGCAAGTTCTTCATTTTCGGCAAACCAGTCTTTGGCATCGGGAGAATGCGGCCAAGTCTGCGACAAGTGTTCGTAAAACCGAGTATCGTAGGCCACAATAACGGTAACCGGTGCACACCTCACCTTCTCGACATTGCCATCCATCAGCGCGGGCACCAATCGTTCCTTAGCCGCTTGACTTCGCACGAAGACAAAACGTCCGGGTTGACAGTTCATGCTAGTTGGTCCGTATTTCAACAAATCGTACAGTTGGCGCAGCGTTTCGTCGTCGACAGGCCGGTTTTGCCATTTGGCAAACGTCCGGGCCTCGGTAAAAAGCTGTTCCTTGGCGGATTCTGGCAATGCATTTAGCATCATGGGCTCCACAATTGTCGATGAACATCAGTAACCACTGGTGAACAGTTTGCTACAGCCGATCGCTCAAAGCAATCAGCGGTATCGAAACAAACGATTTCCCCTTGAGCGACGCCGCAGCGACTCTCTTGGCTATCGACGCAAGGACTGAGGACGATGCCATGACCAAGACATTCACTTTTGCTATCGTGCATTTCGGTGTAGCCTTCACTGTTGGCTACGCCTTGACCGGCGACATCTTCGTCGGCGGCACCATCGCGCTGGTCGAACCCGCGCTCAACACGTTGGCCTTTCATTTTCACGAACGCGTTTGGCGACACTTCGAGCAGAGTTCGTCGAACGTTCCAACAACCCTGGCGGCTTCATCAACGATCTGACATCCAACCCGAGGAGAGCAAACCATGAGTGCACCAACCATCAATATCGGTATCAGCGACGAGCAACGGGCCAACATTGCCGCTGGCCTGGCGCGTTTATTGGCTGACAGTTATACCCTGTATTTAAAGACGCATAACTACCACTGGAACGTCACCGGCCCAATGTTCAATACCTTGCATTTGATGTTCGAGGGGCAGTATACCGAACTGGCCTTGGCGGTCGACCAAATCGCCGAGCGAATTCGCGCCCTAGGCCATCCGGCACCGGGTTCCTATCGTGCCTTCAGTCAGCTGACCTCGATCACTGAGGAGGACGATAACCCCAATGCCGAAACCATGATTCAGCGCCTGGTCGAAGGCCAAGAAGCGATCGTTCGTACCGCGCGGCAAGTCTTCCCCACCGCCGAAGCAGCGGGGGACGAACCCACAGCCGATCTACTCACTCAGCGTATGCAGATCCATGAAAAGAACGCATGGATGTTACGCAGCTTACTCGCTTGACCCTTCACTGACAGCGGCGGCCCAACGGCCGCCGCCCCCGCGCTTTGCTCAACGGGTATCTCGCGTAATCGGCCGCGCAACAGGTTAGCGATTTTGGCTCAGCCAGCCGATCAAGGCCAAAACGGCGCCAAGCAACATCAGTAGTGCAGATAGCACAACAAGCGCCTCGGCCATGGTCATACCCAGTAGCAATCGCGGCGTATAGTCACACGAAGTCCAGACCTCGAACATCCAGGGCCACCACTTGTCCAGCGGTAACGCACCCGGCAGGTCGAGATTGACATCGCAGCCTTCCGTGATAAAACCCCGTTCTGTCCCGAGCAAAAACCAGGCCCGTTCGAGCAGGCCGGCCCCGACGATAACTACTCCGAGCTGAGCGAGATTCACGGCGACCCTGCTCCCGCGTCCGAGCAGGCCAAACAACGCCACAAAAAAAAGCGCAATGACCCAAATTCGAACATGAATACAAGCAAGGCAAGGCCAATACGCGAGGATATGCTGGTAGTACGAACCAACGCCCAGCATGGCCACCGCAAACGACATTAACCCAGCCCAATACAACCAATGTCGACTGAATCGAACGAAAAACACTAACAACATCGTGACTCCATGAATTGTTGACGATAACGGCTGCAATCGCTGGCGCGATTTTTCCTACTAACACCTCGTAAACAAAATGATACCGTGACTTCATCCGCTCGAAATTGCGCAACCGCAACTTAAGGCCGTTCCCATCCCGCAACGGGTAACGGGCTCAACCCACGCCACGGTGCCACCCTCGGCGTTGTACCGAAACAGGCTGGCGCAGGACAACGACGCTACGGAGACTCGCCAGATGAACAACCGCCACTTTCCTGGTAGCCGTCGAGAAAAGCGCTCACCTCCTCGATCAATCGCCACGCAGTGCTGTGAACGACGTCGACCTGGTTTTTCCCCGCAGACCAATCATTCGCCCGCAACAAGGTCTCGAGTCTGATCGAGGCCTCTTGCAAAGCCAGACCGTTGACATTGGCCGACGCTCCCGCAATGGCATGGGCTTGCCGCAAGGCCACTGCTGCCTCGCCCGCACTGACACTCGTTTGCAACGATTGAATCTGCGCGGGCAAATCGTCGACGAACGTACGCAATACTGTCGCGGCCAATGCCGCGTCGCCGAACAACCGCTTGAGCAAAGCCGACCGATCCCAAACCAAGTCTTGTCGCTTCGTTGCGATCGTCTTCCCGCAACCATCATCGCTTGGTTCCAGCGACTGAATTTGTTCTTGCAACCAGTTTGACAACACATCAACCATCGCATCGAGTGCCAGTGGTTTGGACAGATAGTCGTTCATGCCAGCCGCAAGACAACGCTCGCGGTCACCTTGCATCACATGCGCCGTCAGCGCAATGATGGGCACATCGCGATGACCAACGGCCGAATTCGGATCACGAATCCGCCGTGTCGTTTCCAAGCCATCCAACCCCGGCATTTGCACGTCCATCAATATCAAGTCGTAGGCGTTGTTGACCAATCGCTCCAGCACTGCCGCGCCATCACCAACGACATCGGCCGCCAGACCGAGCTTGCCGAGCAATCCAAGCGCCACTTTCTGATTGGTTGGATTGTCCTCTGCCAGTAAGATTTTATACTGTCGATCGAAGCGTTGACGTTCGCTTGGCGGTGTCGTTGCCGAGGCTTTCTCGCTTCGCCGCGACGGCATCAAACCGGGCTGTTTCCAGGCATCATCACCGGTCTTCGCCGCCGCCTGATCTCCCTGCCTGACGAATACCGTTTCGAACCAAAACTCCGAACCACGTCCTGGCGTGCTGATCACATCGATCGTTCCGCTCATCAGTTCGACCAGTTGCTTGGCAATCGCCAGGCCCAAGCCCGTTCCGCCAAACCGGCGCGTCATCGATCCGTCCGCCTGACTAAATGGTTTAAACAACTGATCCTTTTGTTCAGCGGTAATACCGATGCCGGTATCCTGCACCGAAAACCGCAACTTGATCCGCTCGGATTCTCTGTTTTCTTGATCACACACCGCAACCGCGATCAGCACCCCGCCTGCATCGGTAAACTTGATCGCGTTACCGATTAAGTTAATCAACACTTGTCGCAACCGTCGCCCATCACCTCGAAGCAGGGTTGGTACGTTGGCATCGACTCGAACCGTCAACTCGATGCCTTTGCTATCTGCAGACAGTGCGAATGACGCCGACACTTCTTCCAACAAACTGTGCAAGTCAAAGTCAAACGACTCCAAAGCCAACTTGCCCGCCTCGATTTTGGAAAAATCGAGAATATCGTTGATGACACCGAGCAAGGATTGGGCACTTTGGAGCAAAGTCTGCGTATAATGTCGCTGTTCTTCGGTTTGGTCGGTCTCGAGCAACAGCATGCTCATCCCGATCACACCGTTCATCGGCGTGCGAATTTCATGGCTCATTCTTGCCAAAAACTCGCTTTTCGCGGCATTGGCCGCTTCTGCGCGTGCGGCATGCCGGTTAGCGTCGGCGATCGCACTTTTTAACAACTCGTTGGCTCGCCGTAACGCTTCTTCGGACTGGTGACGATCCGTTACATCCTGCATCACTACGATGATTTGTTCCGGCAAACGTTCTCCGTGGGTCAATGGAATCGCTAGGTTAGCATATCGCCGATCTTGATAATTGATCTCGTAGGCAACGAATTCTCCAGCAAATGCCCGCGCGGTTGGATCGCGGAGATCGTCCCACAATTCCGGAAACACCTCACGGACCGTCTTACCGACCACCTCGGCTGGCGTTAATCCGACTTGGCCAAACCCTTTTCCGTCGGCCGCAAGATAACGCCAATTTCGGTCGATGAGAAACAACACACCGTTGGGAAAATTCTCCGCCAGAAGGCGGTAACGTGCTTCGCTGTCGGCCAGCGCTTGTTGAACAACCTCGCGTTCATGCCATTGCTTGTGCAATTGGCGAGTCCCCACGAGGATCAATACCAGGCCGATCGCCCATAAGCCAAGATAGCGGATGCCCATGCTCAAACTTTGCGATCGCATCACCGCGACGAACGGCGCCATCGGCATTGCGACACTGATACCACCACGAACGTCGCCAAGTACATAACCTTGGGCTTCATGGCAAGCCAAACACGATTCCTCGACCATCAACGCACGCATAAACCGCAGGTACCAACCACCCTCCATGGTTTCGAGGCTATGAAACTCGTTCTCGCCTTGCTCGAAACGCTTCAACGCTGCCGTTTCCCAGGCATCCGCCTGATTCGCCGGACGCAGTGGATCAAGGCTGGTGATATGCGCAACGACGCCCTCGGTCGCTTGACCGAGCTCATGGACCTGACGCGTCATGTACGCCGGGTTCACCAACGTCAAGCGCTGCCCACGTGGCGTTTCGATGGTCAACTCCAAATCCGGGGCCACTTCCTCGAGGTATGGATTCGGTTTCGTATGCTCACCGATTTTTGCGTAGACGCCGCCGTGCATGGCATTCCAACGTCGGTAGATCACATCCTTGGTGAACTGCGCACGGCTTGCCACCAACGCCGCTTGATAGGCAAAATTCCGCTCCTGTCGATAATCGGAAACGCACGCAGCTACAACGGCCAATGTCCAGCCCACGGCAAGGACGGTCGCAAAGATTTTAAGGCTGCGGGTCGGCGTCTTGGGTAGCATAAGCGCGAAGAGGTCGACAAACCCTTGGCAACGATCAATCATTTCATCAGTGCTTGTGTCCCTTCGCCCACGAGGGCTGGGACCCAAGCACTGATCCTACGAAAACTTTTGCAACCATCACTATTGATCATTGCAAAAGCTCTCAGCAGGCCTATGTTTCAACGAAAACAACAAACCCGCTTTTCCCCCACCCGCGCCGAGGCACTGCTGTCTAGGCAGCGCTGCCGTTCAATGCCACCGGCAGAGCGGCACAAATGGGCAATCCACGCACGGCCCGGATGCCGGACCTGAGTCGTGACTAAAACCGATTGTTATGACACCGCGGCGCCAATCGAGATAGCAAGCGGTCATATAACCGACCAAAAAGGGGCCCCCTCAATCCGCCAACGAAGTCGCCGCCAAGCGTTGCGCGATGGCGTCAAGGCTCATTACCTCGTCGACGCCACCCCTTTGCACAGCCTCTTTCGGCATACCGTAGACGATACAACTCGCTTCATCTTGCGCTATCGTCAGCGCCCCCGCATCATGCATGTCCTTCATCCCCGCAGCTCCATCGTCACCCATTCCGGTCATGATCACGCCGAGCGCATTGGGTCCGGCCGAGTGCGCCGCCGAACGGAACAAAACGTCAACCGACGGACGATGCCGACTCACCAGCGGACCGTCTTTGACTTGCACCCGGTACTGTGCACCGCTGCGCACCAACAGGGTGTGACGATCTCCAGGTGCGATGAGTGCGAGTCCCGGTACCACTCGATCGCCATCTTCGGCTTCTTTGACCCGAATCAAGGCAGACTGATTGAGCCGATCGGCAAACGCACGGGTAAAATTGGCCGGCATATGTTGCACCACGACAATACCCGGCACGTTGATCGGCATTGCAGTCAGGACAACAGCCAACGCTTGCGTGCCACCCGTCGAAGCGCCGATGGCAATGACGCGATCCGTTGTATGCTTGATCGTATGGACACTACCGCTCGGGACCACCGCCTCCGCCGACAACCGCGGCTGCCCGGTTCTTTTCACCAAAGTCGGCGGCATTGCCTTGAGTCGGGCACGGGCCGCCGCCCGCACTGCGTCGGTAAGCGTCGCCGCCGAGTCATGCAAAAAGCCTTTAATACCCATCTTGGGCTTAGTGATGATATCCACTGCACCGGCCTCCATGGCATCCATGGTGATTTTTGCACCCTGCTCGGTCAGCGTTGAACAGACCACGACGGGCGTTGGGTGCTCTGCCATGAGCTTGCGTAAGAACGTCAGACCGTCCATCCGTGGCATTTCCATATCGAGCACAATCACGTCGGGCCATTGTTTTTCCATCCGCTTCATCGCAAACAACGGATCTGGCGCCGTGCCGATAACGATCATGTCATGGGCGTTCTGCAAAACTTCTGACATGACTTGACGGACCAGCGCGGAATCGTCCACGATCATGACTTTGATTGGTGGGTTTACCATCACCGATCTACTCAGGTAAGGTGGATAACGCGCCGTTGGCCAATCTCATTAGCGCCACTCGACCGGACCGGCGGGTTCGGGTTGAACGCAGCCGGGCACCGGCAAAAATTACCAAAATTCGGCCTGTTGTCTGGCCGCATGGGTTTTGAGTTGGGCACTGAAAAAGGCCTTTTCCTCACTTAAGATCTGACGCTCTTGCTGACCCCGGATCCGCTGTACATAAACGGCGAACTCTTGGGTAAAAAAATGAATAATCCGACCATGGCGTCCGCCCAGGTCCGCGGCAACCAACGGGATG
>CAZWQC010000030.1:0-13822 GCA_964635785.1 uncultured Ectothiorhodospiraceae bacterium | reverse complement strand
TTGCCGCCGACCCGCCCGCCCCCAACGCTGCCAAGTTCCGGCGATCGTGCCTGGGTAACCGTTCAAGACACAGACGTCCAAACCGCCGATATCCACGCCAAGCTCCAACGCCGAGGTCGTCACCACACACGCGATCTCACCCGAGCGCAGCGCCCGCTCGGTCGCGCGCCGCTCGCTCGGCAGGTAACCGCCACGATAACTGGCGATACGCGGCGGTCGACGTGGATCGTGATCGAACACATCCTTTAGGTATTTGGTAATGACCTCGACCATCAGACGGGTGCGGGCAAACACGATGGTTTTTAAGCCGCGACGCACGCACAACCGAGCGATGCGCGTTGTTTGCGAGCGCGCCGAGGCTCGAATGCCGAGTTCCGGATTGACTTGCGGCGGATTCCACAGCAACAAATGGCGCTCACCGCGGGGAGCACCCGATTCTGTGACCGCTTGCACCGGAACCCCGAGCAAACGCTCAGCCAGTTCTTGCGGATTACCGATCGTGGCCGAGGTCAACACGAACACCGGGCTGACCCCGTAGAAACGGCAAACCCGCTGCAAGCGGCGTAACACGTTGGCCATGTGGGCACCAAACACACCACGATAGCTATGCATTTCATCGATCACCACGAATTTCAGGCTTTCGAAGAACTGGGCCCATTTCGTGTGATGCGGCAAAATGCCTTGGTGCACCATATCAGGATTGGAAACGACGATGTCGGCATGGGTGCGCACGGCTTTGCGGGCATCGCCGGGAGTGTCGCCATCAAACGTATGGGCACGGATACCGAGCTCGCCACCCCGATTCAACGCCATCAATTCGGCCACTTGATCTTGCGACAACGCTTTGGTCGGAAAGAGATAAAGCGCCTTGGCCCGATCTTGCAACGCGGCTTGCAACACCGGTAGGTTGTAACACAACGTTTTCCCGGATGCTGTCGGGGTGACCACGACGCAATGCTGTCCACTGCGGACAACGCCCCAGACCACCTGTTGATGCGTATACAACGACCCAATCCCCCGCGCTCGCAACGCCTTTCGCAAACGCGCATCGAGATCCCTCGGCAGCGCCGCTGACTGCGCGGCGACACTCGGCAGAATCAATTCGCCGGTCACACAGTGCGCGTATTTCTTGAGCAAATGCGCTTTGACGTCGACCAAACGACCTTCAGCGGAATCCACCATAACGCGCTTTACGCACTCCCCCCCCACAATCCGACCCCCAACGCATTCGTTGCCTGACATTGTCATCATTTCGCTAAGCCACCAAACTAGACAAGCCAATCGATTTGAGTTTATATCTTAGAACAACCGAACTCTGCCAAACTGAGTCGCTTTTCCAAACCGGGTGCTACATGCCGCGTTTGATGCTTTGCCCATGGACCTGTCGCGGGGACTTCGATGAACCCCCGACAACCTGGAAACACCCGGGAGCCGTATGCTGCACCGCTACAGGTTTCGGCAAACGCCCCCTTGGCTGTCCTTTTATCGATACCATGTTGATCGACCTAGCGCTTGGAACGCCAGCGGCACGATCGTTCATCGCCTGCCGACCGGTGCCCAAGTCATGAAATGCGTCCCGCCCGAAGCCATCGCGCCTGGCATGCAAACCGCGGCAGATGTCGTTGACCGCAACGGTCGGTTGTTATTGCGCGCGCAACAAACCATCAGCGAACGGCATATTCGCATATTCAAGATGTGGGGTATCGCAACCATCGCCGTGACGGACGACACCGAAATCGAACCGAGCTCCGTGGGCGAAACAGCGGCAGATGTCGCGGACTCGATCACAGCGAACGAAGCGGCCATGGCACAATTGCGAACCCGTTTCCGCCACACCGATCTGTCGCATCCCGCCGTACAGGCCCTCTTCGAGTATCTGCGGCAACCCGGCCAGTTTGGTCCTAAACCCACATCGAACGCGCAATGAGTACCGCCATCTCCGCTTCTCAGCTGGTCGCTCGCGTCAATCAAACCATCACGCTGCCCGATGTCTACACCCAACTCGATGCCGCCATCAAAGACCCGACCGCGACCTTTGCGGGCATCGCCAACATCATTCGTGGCGACACCGGCTTGAGTTCACGCCTGCTACGTATTGTCAACAGTCCGTTCTACGGCTTTCCTACCCGCATCGAATCCATTTCTCACGCGATAACGCTGGTTGGCACCGAGCAACTTCGCGACCTCGCACTTGCCACCGTGGTCATGCAAACCTTTGCCGGACTTAACGTCGAGTTGATTTCCGTCGAGCAATTCTGGCGCCATAGCGTCGCGACCGCGGCCGCTGCCAGAATCATCGCAGAGCTCAAACGCGAACCCGAGTGGGAGCGCTATTTCGTCCTGGGCATTTTGCATGATATCGGACGCCTGGTCATGTACTCTGAGCTCCCCGATCGAATGAGCGAAGCGTTGTCCTTAAGCTGCGACAAGCAGGAGCTACTGGTCCGTTGCGAACGGACCGTGTTGGGCATCGATCATGCTCAGGTCGGCCTGGCGTTGCTGCAAAGCTGGCGCCTACCACCGGTACAGCGGGCCGTCGTCGCACTCCATCACCACCCGCGACCGGGCATCCCCTATGATAAAGAGGTAGACACTGTCCATCTCGCCGACATTTTTGCCAATGCATACCGGTTCGGCTCCAGCGGCGAGCATTTCGTTCCGCCGCTAGAACCTACGGCATGGCAACGATTAGGACTCGATCCCAGTGACATACCGATCATCCTTGACCGGCTCACGGAAGACTACAAAACAACCACTGCATTATTTTTATGAGCAGAGCATCCGTTCGCCTATGTCCCCGTCAAGCAGCCCCACCCCCATCGCAACCCCGCTCGGTCTAACCGCGCGGTCCATTGCGCTGAACCCACTGGATCGGCGGGCAAAGCATTCGATCGAGTATCCATCGGTTCCTAAGTTCCTGCGCCCCTGTCCCCGCGGGGGAAGGGATGCAGCGGACTGGTCCTGCGAAAACGTTTGCCGCAATCAATAGATCGATGAACGAAGAAGACGCCGACATCAAACACCTACTCGACCGATACGCTTTTCTCGATCAGCGGCTGCGTTGGCACAGTCATGCGCTAAAAGTTTTGACCGACACGGCCGCGATACATGGCGGCAAAGAGGCTCGCCGAAACCCTGACAGACTACTCACCCACACCCGTGACAGTCTCTTACGCCTGTTCAAGCTCAATCTCCTCGGGTTCATGCTCATCGACGACAACAGCAACGAATTTCAGTTGGCACACTGCTGGCCAGAGCACCAGAAAAGCCATCTGCAAGCGGCGGTCGATCAAGCCATCGAGCACCGACATTTTGCCTGGGCCTTGACCCGTACGGCACCGCATTTTCTCCAAAGCGAACCCGATACGCCGACCTTTTTGCTTCACGTCATTGCGACGCAAACGCGTATCCGTGGCATGTTCATCGGCAAACTCGACGCAACCAAGACACTCGACGAGGAAGCCCAGCAAATCATGACCATTATCCTAACGAACTGCGCTTACGCCTTGGAAAGCGCGGTACTGTATCGACTACTGCTATCGCAACGGGATTCGTTGCAAACCACCGTAGCCGAACGGACACGTCAACTCAATTACCGGTTCAGCTACGATCCGCTGACCGGCCTACCCAACTTCGTCGAATTTCGTAGCCGTTTTCAAACAACACTCAACGCCACCCGCAGCAGAAGGCGGTTGCTTGCAGTCATTTTGATCGATCTCGATCAGTTTACCCACGTCAACAAGTTTCTCGGCCGCAGTGGTGGCGATCATGCCATCTACACCATCGGCCAACGGTTGGCAAAAACGCTACACGATGCCGAAACAGCACCGATTCATCACCTCAATCAATGCAATCACGTTTTGTCTCGACTCAATGGTGAAGAGTTTTGCGTCCTGCTCAGCCAACAGAAAACCCTCGACAACATACAAACCACAATAAAAAATCTATTAACTTGTATCAAACAACCGATCGCAATCGCCGACGAAGAAGTTTCATTGACGGCAAGCATTGGGGCGGCTCTCGCTCCCAGCGATGGCGACGATTTGGACATGCTATTGCGCTTGGCCGAAATCGCGCTTTACCACGCCAAACAGCAAGGTGGAAACACCTTCCGCATGTACGACAAAACCATCGAAACCACCTCGTTTCACCGCCTATTGATTGACAACCGCCTGCAAAAGGCTTTGGTCAATCAGGAATTTCGACTGCATTACCAGCTCCAGGTCAATCCCAAACTCGGCACGCTTGTCGGCGCCGAAGCCCTATTACGCTGGCAGCAGACTGAACAAATCCTGATTCCGCCAACGCAATTCATCCCCGCCGCCGAACAGAATGGCCTCATCGTACCGATCGGCGAATGGGTTCTGCTCAAGGCCTGCGAACAAATCGCCGAACTCGTTCGCTGCGGCTACCGGACCCGAATCGCAATCAACCTGTCGGCCCGGCAGTTTCAGGAACCCACCCTGCTGAGCACATTCCGCAACGTCTTGCGCGAAACCCAAATCGATCCGTCGCTGTTGGAAGTCGAGATCACCGAGAGCATCGTGTTACACGATATGCTCAATGTCATCGAGCTGATGGAAAGTCTGAGTACTTTTGGCATTCGCATCGCCTTGGATGATTTTGGCACCGGCTATAGCTCGTTGAGTTATCTCAAACGCCTACCGATCAACGTGATCAAGATCGACCGCAGTTTCGTCGAAGAGATCCTGACCAACAACGAGGATCAAGCCATTGTTTCAGCTATTATTGTTATGGCGCAAAAACTCGGCTTGGAGGTCGTCGCGGAAGGGGTCGAAACGGCTGAGCAGGAGCAGCTTCTCATTGAGCAAGGCTGCCACATCATGCAAGGCTACTACTATGCCCGGCCCATGTCGCGCGAAGACTTCCTCAACCACCTTGCCCATTCGCCTTATTCGGTCGGCGAAACATTAAGCCACAAGCCGATCGGCTGACGGCGCCCAGGCCGGCTGACCAAGCGCCAACGCATCATCTACCCCTACGGGAGGCATTCGATGGAGACCCACACGTTTTTCCTACATCTCGTTATCATCCTGCTTGGCGCCCGCCTACTCGCTGAAATCGCGGCCCGACTGCAAGCCCCTCCGGTCATCGGTGAGCTGACCGCTGGCATTCTCTTGGGGCCAAGCCTATTGGGCTGGATCGAACCTGAGCACTCACTCATGCTCATGGCCGAAATCGGCGTCATCTTACTGTTGTTCGAGGTTGGTCTGGAAACCGATGTCGGCCGCTTGCTCCGCACAGGCGGCAAATCGGTCATTATTGCGTTATCGGGCTTCATCCTCCCGTTCGTCTTCGGGTTCTTGCTCGCCTACATGGCCTTTCAACTCCCCCTACTCGTCGCGCTGTTCATCGGCGGCACCCTTACCGCCACCAGCATCGGCATCACCGTGCGCGTCCTAAGCGATTTACAGCGCCACGATTCCGTCGAGGGCCAGATAGCCCTTGGCGCCGCCGTGTTAGACGATGTGCTGGGAGTTGTGTTACTTGCGGTACTATACGAATTCTCGGTCAACGATGGTGTCGATCCGATTGCTGGAATCAAAGTGTTGTTATTTGTCGGTGCATTCTTTCTTCTTGCTCCGGCCTTGGCCAAACTCCTATCGTTACTGATCCGACAATTCGACAAAGTGAGTCGCATTCCTGGCTCGATCCCAACGCTGGTGGTCAGCTTGGTTCTGTTTTTTGCATGGTTAGCCCATGTGGCCGGTGCTCCGGAGTTGTTGGGTGGCTTTGTTGCTGGACTCGCCTTGTCTCGGCGTTTCATCCTGCCCCTCGGTAAACATCTGCCGAACGATCAAGTCTTCGCCCATCGCATCGAGGATCGACTGACACCCATCGCGCAAATGTTTACGCCGATCTTCTTCGTCATGGTGGGTTTATCGTTGAACTTGCGTGAGATCGACTGGGGTTCGAGCTTCGTCTGGCAGTTCTCCATCGGCCTGTTTTGCATCGCCGTACTCGGCAAGATGCTTGGGTCTTTGCTAATCCGTGCAAGCACCTCGATACGCTTGACAGTCGGCATGGCCATGACACCACGCGGCGAAGTGGGCTTGATTTTCGCCGAACTTGGCCGCGTCAACGGCGTGTTCAACAATGAAATTTACGCCGCCTTGGTGATCGTCATCGCTCTGACGACCTTGTTGCCACCATTCGCCTTGAAATGGTTCTACGCGCGCACCGCCATGGTACCCGAGACACATCATTTGGCCAAGTAGACGCGACCCCACCACCAGTCGCGCTTCAAGCCGCAGTCCCTCACCCATTTGCCGCCCAATGCGTCGGCATCAGGGACAATCGTGTCTATAAATTACCACGGCTTTTGCTCGACGACCGTATCGGCGCACCTCCCTCCGTTGCCGTCTTAACTGTTGCGAAAGTTCTCGCCGAGCCAGTCTGCTGCGCCCCTTCCTCCGTGGGGGAAGGGGCGCAAGAACTTAGACAACAAGTAATGAAAACAGGCAACCAGCGACGGCCCGAGTGCACACCATACGCCACAACTTTTTAATAGCCAGCGCCCAGAAAGCGTTCGAGCGTGACGGCCAGCCCATCGAGTGGTGGCGCGTGCCAGTACAGCCAGCCGATTGCGACATACAGCGCGAAGGTCATCATCGGGGCACGCCAACTGCCAAGTTTCAATGCACTACCAAAGGATTGTTTCAGCTTCGCACCGGTGAGGTCGACGGCATAGAGCTCATCGAGCACAAGATGGATCAGAAAGCCGAAGAGTAAAAACCCACCGTCCAGCCAAGCCATGGTCTCCGTGCGGTATTCCCATTGGTCCGCCGCAACGACCACGACCAATGCGAGGACGAGTCCCATCGGGATGGAATGTATAACACCACGATGACGCGTCCATCGTGTAAACGCTTCGAACAAACCGAAACGAACGGCTAAGAACACCCCGATCCACACCAACGCATACTGCCAAGCTGGGACATGTGACGACAACATCAGCATCGCTTGAAAGGCAAGGACGATCGCAAGGACAGTAAAACCGATACGCACCGGCCGCGAATTGTCGGCGTCGATATCGGGCAACAAACCACCGATAGCACCCAGGAGCAGCCAGCGCGCAGCATCGTGTTCATTGCCAATACCGCCAGCAAACAGCCCGGCGGCGGTTCCGCCAGTGACTGTCGTGGCAACGTAAAAGTGGGTTTGGAAATTCGCCATAGGCAACGACTCCTCATCGACCAATGATTGACTGCTTTAACGATCAGTCTGACCAAGAACGACCTGCGTTTCAAAAGTAGGCTTTTGTTGATTACGAGCCAGCGGCAACGATCAACCACCGCCAGAGCCATAATCGACAGTCAGACGACACCGGCGGGATGCCTAGGGGACGCGCGATCGCTTGGTGCAAACCAACGAATCGCGATGATACCGCAAACCCTCGCCGCCACCAACACGACGGTCATGGGGATGTGCATCGGTTAAGTCGAGGCATGCCGTTTTCCCGCGCGGTGCCTGTGCTCGGCACCCGAGATCGACCCCACATTCACCAGCCAACAACCGCCCAAACACCCCATTTTTCGACACGAGCGACCCGACGCAATCGCATGGTCGCGATCCCCGTCACCTCGCCAATGCGCCGCGTGGTTGACTCGCTCACCCGTCCTCGTGTAATCTGCCGATCGTCCAAGGTCGATCGGTCCCGGCTAACCAACCTATCGATACGGGAAAAGTCTCGCGGCCGCACCGAGTCACTGCTTGGAAACGAGACCCGCAACAGGCTTTTTACCCGAAATTATGTTCCTAAACAGGAGATCAAATTTCGATGCCAACACTTGAGGAATTGATCGCAAGCCAACCAAACCCGTTTGATGCCGATGTGTCTGGTAATTTTTACCAGCAGCCCGTCGGTCCGAACGATCCTGTGGAAACGATTCATCAGGAAGGTCTTGGCAAGCTCCGCGACTATTTAGCCGAAGTCAGACAGAAAAATAGGCCGTACACCAGTTTCTTGATGGGTGCTGCGGGCAACGGTAAAACCTTTATGCTCGGTCGCTTTCAGCGTGATTGCGGCAACTTGGCGCGCTTTGCCTACATCGGTCCTTGGTCCGATGGCAGCCGCATTTGGCAGCATATCCTGCGTTGCACGGTGCGTAGCTGGCAATATCCCTCCCCGGGCGAAAAACAGAGCCAGCTAGCGGCATGGTATGATGCGCTCAAAGCCGGGCTCATCGGAACAGAACCTAGAATTGATTTTTTTGAGCAGTGCTCGCTACGATTTCCCCAAATCGAGGAACCTGAGATTTTTCTGAAAGCGGTTGCCCGGTTAGAAAACCCCGAGATGCGTCGCTTGGCGTTGAACTGGTTGCGAGGGGATAACCTAAGCGAAGAGAGTTTGACGCAACTTGACCTGGAATTCTCTATCGACAATGAAGACTTGGCCAAGGCGGTATTGACGAATCTATTGCGAATAAACCCGGATAACAAACCGGCGGTGTTGTGTTTCGATCAACTCGACAGCCTGCCCAAGTCCTTGGATGGCAAATCCGATTTTTCGCCGTTATTCAATTTCAACACGCAATTGCATAATGACTATATCGATGCCGGCTGTCTCGTGCTGATCAGTGTCATTACCGAAACCTACAACCACGCGATCAAACCGAAAATGGATGTTGCCAACCGGGATCGAATTCGCGGGTTTGTTGGCCTCAAGCCGATACCGGTCGACCAGATCACGACCCTTTGGCAGCATCGTTTAGCTGCTTTGCATGCGCAGGCTGTTCCCCAACCCAGCAATCCACTCATGCCCCTGCACGAGATCGATCTGGAGAAAAAATTTCCTGCCGGTCGTCATGCCGTGCGCGGGGCGCTGCGCATGGGCTATCATTTTTATCAAGCCCACAAGGAACTATTGCTCAGACAAAAACCAACCCCAACCGATGAACCAGCGCATCCGCCACCGCCCCCCGCCAACAATTTCCTTGCAATTTGGGACGAACATTACGCCGCCATCGACCAAAGCATCCACCAATTGACCGACGAAGCCGACCCAGATCGGATTTGGTATCTCGAACAAGCCTTGACAGCACTAAAATTCTCCGCAGTGCACCGCACCTGCTTGGATCCTGAGGTGACCCGCTTGCGCTCGCGGCGCGAAGCCTCCCAGGTTAAAAACACCTCCCTTTGCTTCCAGCAACACGGCAAGACCATCGGCTTGGCCTGGACCGAAAACGATAACATGACCGACTACTGCTGGTTCCTGCGCGTCGTTGAACAGCTATTGCAACAAGGGCAATGCGATCCATTTATCCTGATTCGAGCGGGTCGGATCGGTAACCCGCGCACGCAAGGCCGACAGCTTTATGACAAACTGACTGGCAATGGGACCATCACCCACATCGAACCTGAGTTGGCCGACCTTAGAATCATTAAAACACTGCACATATTGATCAATAAAGTGGCCGAACAAGGCATTACCTTGCAGCAATACCCGATCGACCAGGCGATGTTACAGCAACTGGCTCGGGAATCGGGTGTCTTAGAACGCAGCCGGCTGTTGACTCAATTGGGTGTCACAACGAAGGACGCAAGGCCAGGCGCCCCAGCAGCACAGCCCGAGCCAGAACCCGGTCCATCGTCAACCGCTAGCGACCCCGTTGTCGCTGATATTTTACAACGAGTGACCGATCACCACATCATCGGCCGGATCGCTTTGGAACAACACATTCAAACCCTGCATACCAGCCTGACCGGAGCCGAATTCGACCGCCATGTAGAGCAACTCATCAAAGCCGGTCGCCTGCGCCTGGTCGATCCAAATGCCGCACTGGCCGCGCAGCTCATCTGCCGCATCCCAGACACTTCAAACTAATTCGGCAATGAATACATTCACGGCAACGCAAATCAAAACAGCCTTCGAGTGTCCACGTCTGTTTTGGCTGGGCCATCATCATGGCGTCAAGATGCTGTTTCAACCGCCTACCACCGTTCCCGGTATTGGCATCGCCTTGCACAAATTGGCCGAGCAGATGGTCGATGCCATGACCACGCAACAATCCATCCACGACCTCTTCGCGGCGCCGTCGAGTCAACTGGATGCTGCGGTCATCAGCGAAAAATTGCGTCGCCTGCTCTACGACGCGGTCTTTTTCCCCCAGCTCGAACGTTTCGCTGCCCAACAATCCGAACAAGCCACCTTATTATTGCAGATGTGGCAAGGGGCAACCCAACTGATCCAACGTTGGACGCACTTGCTTTTAGCCAATCGACGCGATTGCCCTGCGGATCACCTGTTTGCCCACACGTTTATCGACAGGGAATTACCGGTACAGTATGATTTCGTTCTCGCCAACGACAGCACCTGTCGAGTTTCTGGGCAACTGGATAGTCTGGTCTATCACTTCGAACGACAGCGGCTGGAGGTGGTCGATTTCAAAACCTATGCGCCCTTGGACGGCACGGCGGCCATGGTACAAACGGCGTTGTACGGCTACCTATTGAATCGGAGCAAAGGCGTCCCTGTCGACTCCGCCGTCTATAGCGTCTTGCCGCAATGGCAGGAGCAACACTACCGTTGGGAACGGCTCGAGGAAACGGTTCATACCTTGCTCCCGGGACGTCTACAACAAATGATCGACTGGCTGGCTTGGCAACCCGATTCCTCGGGCTCGAGCCCGCCTAAAACAGTGCAGAATCGATTATGCGACTTTTGTCTGCATGCCAAACGATGCCGCGAAGTCTTCGCCAGCGCCGAGCCAGCCACCGACGAAGTCAGGGATACGAAGCAAGCGGCAAGCGACTTACCGGCACGGCCTGACCCGCAAACACCGGCATTGACGGGCCTTGTCATCGGCGCGACCGAATCGGACCGAGTCATCTGGCCACCCACTCTGCCGTGTACCCATATCGCTGTGGTCGGAGCGGCCGGTAGCGGCAAAACCTGGATGGCCAAGGTGATCGCCGAGGAAGCGGTGCGCAATGGCATCCCGGTCATCGCTGTCGATCCCCAAGGCGACTTGGTTCAATTCCTACACGCAGCCGCACCCGAGACCATCCCCGCACTCGAGAGGACCGCTTACCGAGACTATCTCGAACGCCGCGCAGTCCGCATCTTTACACCGGGTTCCTCCCATGCCGAACGACAAAGCCTGAACCCGTTGCGCTTGCCCAACTCGGCCGATCTCGCGCGTATTGCCGACCCTGCCCGACGCGTGGAAGAGCGTCATCACCTGCTCTCCACAGTGGCAAACAATGTCGTGGCACTCGCGGGAATCGGTGGTGAGGTCGATGCCCAACGCAGTACAATCTATCGCATTCTCGATCTTTATCACCAACAGCACGACACCGACTTGGATATCGCGTCATTGGCAACGCTGTTGCTCGATCCGACCCGCATCGGTCTGGAAAACCCCGAATCGCTGATCAAAAAAAGTGAGCGCGAGAAGCTGGCGCGCAAACTCAATACCTTCGTTGTCGGCCCGGCGGCCAACCTGCTTCAAGGTGGACAACCCTTGGATATTTCACGTCTGGTCATGGCCGAGTCCGACCACCAAACCCCATTGAACATCATCTATCTCAATGCGTTAGCTGATGACGACCAAAAACACTTCTATGTCGCTACCCTTGCCACCGAAATCTACCGTTGGATGATCGGCCGACAAGAGGGTGATGCCAGCCATCGGCCCCGCTTGCTGTTTTACCTCGACGAAGCCCGTGACTACATTCCTGCCGGCAGTGCTAAGCCACCGGCCAAGTCGCCTTTGATTCGTCTGTTTACCCAAGGACGTAAGTTCGGCGTCGGTTGTCTGTTAGCCACCCAAAGTCCGCGTTCCGTCGACTATAACGTCTTTGGCAATTGCAGTACCAAACTCATCGGGCGCCTGGAAAGCAGTCAAGACGTGGAGCGTGTCAAGGAATGGTTTACGGGTAAGATGGGTGCGCCAAAATGGCTAGATGCCCGAAAAGGGACCGAGCGCGGCAGTTTCGTCGGACGTTGGCCCGAAATGCCAGAACGCTTCGAGGGTCGGACCTTGCGCAGCCGTCCACTTTTCTCTGTGCACGAAAGTGCCTGGTCACCCGAGCGCCTTGAACAAGCCATACGCTGCATCCGATCATCGCCATAGTCGGATAGGCTGGGCGGGCCCTTGTGTCCGCACCGACCTTCTCGTCCTGATTCTCACTCACCTGCGACCGAAGGTGCGCCAACATCGCAAAACCGTGTCCGGGTGTTCCCTCCCAAAGCAAGACTCGGTAATCTGTCCCCAAGTGAATGGCCAATCGGGTCGCATCGTTGTTCCCGGGCCCCGCCTCGGTAATACTGTCGCCCAACCATGTCACTCGGGTCGGTTCGCCAAACCGGCGGACCTGCTTGGCAATCGCGGCTGCATCGTGAATGTATTGGCGCAACACGATACACCCGACGTGGCGAACCGACGAACTGTCGATTGTCGAGCGGATGCGCAACGGTCTCGATCACGTTTTGATCGCGGTAACCAACGAGGTGAGAAAATGGGTATTCGCCAGTTTCAAGGCGCGGGGATAATCCGGTGCATGCCGGATCGACAATGGCTGCTGGGGCTTTTGCTGAGCCTGACCCTCCTGGGGGCCGCTACGGTATCGGGTGAGACATTACGAACGATCGCCTTCGGTTCCTGCGCGCGTCAGCAAATGCCGCAGCCGATTTGGGCAGCGATTGTCGCTAATAAGCCGGATCTATTCATTTTCATGGGCGACAATGTCTATGCCGATACCGTAGAGATCGAAAGGATGCGAGAAAGCTATCGCCAACTTGCGGCGAAACCCGGCTTTGCCAAGCTCCGCGAGCAAGTCCCCATTCTCGCGACTTGGGACGATCATGATTATGGTGAAAACGATGCCGGCGCCTCTTTTGTCGCCAAGGCCGATGCGCAGAACGTGTTTTTGGATTTTTTCGATGTGCCAAGGGAGGATCCACGGTGGCATCGCCCCGGCATTTATTCAAGTCATCTGTTCGGTTCTGAAGCACAACGCGTGCAAGTGATTCTGCTCGACACCCGCTACTTTCGCAGCGAACCCAAAAAACGGCCGACCTGGCAATATCCAACCAAGGGGAAATATGCACCGAACACCGATCCGGCTGCCAGCATGTTGGGGGATGCGCAGTGGGCTTGGCTAGAAGAAGAATTGCGCCAACCGGCTCGGTTGCGCTTATTGGTATCAAGTATTCAAGTGCTACCAGATGAGCATCGCTTCGAGAAATGGGCGAATTTTCCGCGAGAACGGGAACGCTTGTTGCGGCTAATCGAAACCACGCAGGCCAATGGCGTGGTGCTGTTGAGTGGGGATCGTCATCTGGGAGATATCTCGGTGCTACCGATCGATGCACCGTTGAGCCCCGGCTACTCGATCGTTGAGGTGACCGCAAGTGGCATGAACTGTGCCGGCGCGGGTGCTGGGGAGGCCAATCGGTTTCGGGTGATCGCCGACAATGTGCGGGTGGATCATTTCGGATTAATCGACGTCGACTGGACCGGCGGCAAAGTCAGGCTGGGCTTGGCTGATGTCGAGGGTAAAGGACTGGCATCCTATACGGTTTCGCTTGAGGCGTTAACTCCGTCAAAGGACCAATAGGGAATTGTCCGAGCAGGTGATTGTGGGGTTTCTTGACAATGGTTTTCTTCCGTCGACACGAACGAACCCAATTCGGCAACTGTCGGTCGCTGGCTAGGCCAAATCGATGATGACGAATCCTGCCTCATGCGCGACGGCGGCACGCATTCGAGTCGGCATAAGCAGCTGTTTACTTGGTCAACCCGTGCGGTTTGACGGAGGCCATAAGAACGACAGTTACATCACCGGCACGCTGAGC
>CAZWQC010000029.1:7892-14185 GCA_964635785.1 uncultured Ectothiorhodospiraceae bacterium | reverse complement strand
TTCTGTCTCGGAGAGAGGGCAAGTCAAAACAGATGACGTTCAGGCGGTAATAAACCACATCCTGAATAACGGTTTCCGCCGGCTCAATAAAGGCTACCGTACCGTCAAAGCGAATGTCATCGCCGTAGCTTTGCACCCGTGCGGGACTGCCTGCGCAGCGATTAGATCGGCCCGCTCAGCACTGACATCGATTCCATGGACTCGCTCATGAACGACACTAGCGAAGAAAACAAGCTCATCGCCCAACGCCGGGCCAAGCTCGCCGCGTTACGCGAGACGGGGGTTGCATTCCCGAACGATTTTCGGCGGGACAGTCTTGCTGCCGACTTACACGATCGGTATGACCATCGCGATTCCGACTCACTCGATACCGACGCTATCACTGTCGCTATCGCTGGCCGGCTGATGGCCAAACGCATCATGGGCAAAGCGAGCTTCGCCCAAGTGCAAGACCTGTCCGGGCGCATTCAACTTTTCCTCGCGCGAGACACGCTCGGCGAGACGATTTATCAAGGTTTCAAGGGCTGGGATATCGGCGACATCGTTGGCGCGACCGGTATGTTGTTCAAAACCAAAACGGGCGAACTATCGGTTCGAGTCGATCAAATCCGCCTACTGACCAAATCCCTGCGCCCTTTACCGGAAAAATGGCACGGCTTGGCGGATCAAGAACAACGCTATCGGCAACGCTATCTCGACTTGCTCATGAACGAGTCGGTGCGCACGACCTTCCAGCGTCGCAGTCAGATCATCGCCTGCATCCGGCAGTTTTTGCTTGCGCGCGGTTTCCTGGAAGTTGAAACCCCAATGATGCAACCCATTCCCGGTGGCGCCACGGCACGCCCCTTCATGACCCATCACAATGCCCTGGATATGGCGTTGTACTTACGCATCGCTCCGGAACTGTACCTCAAACGCTTGGTAATTGGTGGTTTCGAACGTGTCTTCGAGATCAATCGCAATTTCCGTAACGAAGGCCTATCGACTCGGCATAATCCCGAGTTCACGATGTTGGAAATGTACGAAGCGTATCGCGATTACGAAGACCTGATGGCCATGACCGAGGAATTACTGCGTGAATTAACCCTGGCGATCACCGGCAGTACCATCCTGACCTATCAAGGCCAAAATTATGACATGGGTCAATCGTTCACCCGGTTGACGGTAAAGGAGGCCATTCTTACCTACAATCCGACGATCACCGAAGCGGACCTTAGCTGTCTCGACCGCGCCCGGGCCATTGCCACGGCAAGGCAACTACCTTTTGACGACAGCTGGGGGCTGGGCCGCCTCCACATGGAACTGTTCGAGGCGACCACGGAAGCACAGCTCCTGCAACCGACCTTCGTTACGGCCTACCCCACCGAAGTTTCGCCACTTGCCCGTCGCAACGACCAGGATCCAAGCGTGACCGACCGCTTTGAACTGTATATTGGCGGCCGTGAAATAGCCAATGGCTTTTCCGAGTTGAACGACGCGGAAGATCAAGCGGCACGTTTTCGTGAACAGGTCGAGGCCAAAGACGCAGGTGATCAAGAGGCCATGCACTTCGATTCCGATTATATTCAAGCCCTGGAATACGGCCTACCGCCAACCGCTGGCGAAGGTATCGGTATCGATCGTTTGGTCATGCTGCTCACCGATGCCGCATCCATTCGCGACGTGCTGCTGTTTCCATTGTTACGGCCCGGCAGCAAATCGGGGGCTAACCCAGCAACATCATTGCCAGGTGAAAACGCCTAGAATTTACACGAACCGGTCGACGCAGCGGTGGGACGATCCAGGCGACCTTTGCCGCCGGTTTTGACATGGCTTTAATTGATCGATATACTCGGTTTTGTCGTGGTCATAAGCGATACGTCTGGTGTGCACAGTACAAATTTGGTGCCTGCCATCCTTCATCTTACGATCAACCGCTTACGAGGTAACACATCATGCAAAGACGTGCGATGCGGGGCAATCCCGATATAGCGCCACGTGGCCGTATCATTGGCCCGGGGCTTGGTGGCCGTGGCCGTGGCTGCGGCGCCGGTGTTCGCCAGGGTCGAGGCATGGGTCGAGGTCAAGGTCGTTTCGGTCTTGGCGCGTTCAATCGCGTTGACGAAACGACACCGTCGATTCAAAACATTCCTGCCGATACACCGGTTAGCCGCGGCCGAGGCGGTCCAGGACGTGGTGGGTTTTGGCAAAATCGACATCCTGCCGGCGAATAGCCAAGGAGCCATGCTTGATGCTGATCGCGATTTCTGCCAGTACGGCTAATTTCGACGGTCCGGTCTCGTCGCAGTTCGGCCGTTGTCCCTATTTCATTTTCCTCGATACCGAGAAGCACCAGTGGGAAGCCAAGACCAATCCTGCCTTGGAAGCCACTGGCGGTGCCGGAACGAAAGCCGCCCAGTTGGTTGTCGAGCACGGTGCCAAGGCGGTCATCAGTGGCCAATATGGACCAAAGGCCGAGCAGGTGTTGCGCACGGCCGGGTTGCAGTTATTCACTGCGCCGAACGGAACGGTGGCCGAGGCGGCCGCCGAGTTCGAGGCCAACCGGTTGACCCCGGTAACAACGTAGGTTTTCGTTATGATCGTCACTGTCGCTAGCGGCAAGGGCGGCACCGGTAAAACTACCATCGCTACCAGCCTGGCCCTGGCCGCAACGGCCTGGGGCCTGCTGGATTGCGATGTCGAGGCACCGAATGCCCATTTGTTCCTAAAGCCATCACTCGACCGGCGCAAACCGATTTACTTACCGATTCCACAGGTGGACAGCACCCGCTGCGAGGCTTGCGGGCGATGCGCCGAAGTCTGTCAATTTAATGCCATTGTCATGGCCGGCCGGCAGCCACTGGTGTTCCCCGAACTCTGTCATGGCTGCGGCAGTTGCATGTGGCAATGCCCGGTCGCCGCTATTACGGAAACTCAGCGTGAAATCGGCCATATCGAAGCCGGCACAACCGACAGCGGACTCGCATTCGCCACGGGATATCTACATACTGGCGAAACCTTGGCCGTACCGATTATTCAGTCGCTACGCAAGGCGTTGACACCACCTGAAGGGGCGCTGCTGATCCAAGATGCGCCACCGGGGACGTCTTGTCCGGTCGTCGCAACCTTGGCCAATAGCGATTACGCGCTATTGGTCAGCGAACCAACGCCCTTTGGCTTGCATGATCTGCGGTTGGCCGTTGAGTTGGTGCGGGACTTGGGCATTCCGGCAGGATTGGTGATCAACCGTGACGAAGCGGGCCCGGCAACCCAAACCATGCTTAACTTTTGTGCCGAGCAGGCATTACCGGTTCTACTGCGCATACCGTTTCAACGGGACATCGCTAGCGCGCTCGCGCGTGGTGAAACATTGCTGCAAGCGCGGCCGCAGTTGCATGACGATTTCGTCGAGCTGTATCGGTGGATTTGCCAACAACAGCGACAGGAACTGGCCACATGAAGCAACTGGTGATTCTTAGCGGCAAAGGCGGCGCCGGTAAAACTAGCGTCAGTGCCTCTCTGGCCCATTTGGCGAGCCTGAGCGAGTACACAGGGAAGGTTGTGCTGGTCGATGCCGACGTCGATGCCGCCAATCTCGAATTGTTGGTCGCAGCCAATCCCTGTCAGGAACAAGCATATTCCGGTGGTGAAGTCGCAGTGATCGATTGGCAAGCCTGCATCCAATGCGGGCAATGTATTGACGCCTGTCGTTACGACGCAATCCACTATCGCGACGAACGGGGCTTGGTCGTCGATGGCCACGCCTGCGAGGGTTGTGCAGCCTGTTTCTACCTTTGCCCAACCAACGCCATTTCCCGCCAACCACGTACAGCCGGACGTTGGTTCGTTTCCGCAACACCGTATGGTCGGTTGTTTCACGCTGCCCTGCGGCCAGGGGAGGAGAACTCAGGCAAGCTCGTCAATATCGTTCGCGAAAAAGGCAAGCAATATGCTGCCGAGCATGAGGCTTCGTTGATTCTCGTCGACGGTCCTCCCGGCACTGGCTGTCCGGCGATCGCTGCGATCAGTCAAGCCGATCATTGCTTGTTGGTCACCGAACCGAGTCTCTCTGGGCAACATGACTTGGCCCGGGTACTCGCTTTAACCAAGCACTTCGGTATGGCCTGCAGCGTGTGTATCAACAAAGCGGACCTTTATCCCGAGGGCAGCGCGGCCATTCACCAAGCGACCGCAAGCAGCGGCGTTCCCGTGTTGGCTGAACTACCGTTCGATCCCAATCTCACCCAAGCCATGATCGCTGGACAACCCATCACGGCATTCGCGCCAGACGCGCCCTTCAGCCAGTCGTTACAAGTGCTCTGGGAGAAGCTGTTGCCTCTTGTTTTCAAACCGTAGGGCGGTCAAGTCGAACGCCGCGCCCATCTCGCAAGATCGGCCCAAGGAAATCATCTCGACTTGACCTGAATCTAACTGAGTCGAGGGCGATCGGTATAAGCTATCGTCTCGAATCACTTGTGCATTATCGCTACACCAGGAGTAACAAACCCATGCGCATCGCGATAGCAGTCGAAAGCGACAGCGGACTCAACAGCCCGGTCAGCGGCCATTTTGGCCGCTGTCCTTTCTACCTACTGGCCGATGTTGCCGCTAACGGCGATATCGACGCCGCCACACCGGTAGCCAACCCCTATTTCGATCATCACGAGCCCGGCGACGTCCCGGCATTCATTCATTCACACAACGTCAACGTCATGATCTCCGGCGGTATGGGACGACGTGCCATTGCCTTCTTCCAAGAATTCGGTATTGCCACAGCGACCGGTGCCAGCGGGACTGCACTAGATGCGATCCAAGCCTACCAGCAGAACCAACTGCCGACGGCGGCACCTTGTCGAGAAAGTGTTGAGCACGCCGATCACGAGCATTAGTTTCGCCCTTGTTTTCCCGAAGGACATGACCCCGGAGGTTCGGCCCGATCGGTAACGCATGACCACGGGGTCGAGCAGGCTCTCGACCTCTCGCTGTTTGAATCGTGCATGATGTTTTCCCATGCAATGATTGACGAGCGGTCGTTTTACAGGCACGTCGCGCCAAGGCTGGGTCAATGGGTGTCAATCAAACCGGACGAATAGTCATCAAGCTACCGATCGCTTTCATAGGTTCTTGGATTGCTTCCCCCCCCCCGCGGGGGGAGAGACGCGTCAGGACTGTCCGGTGAAAACTGTTGCAGCAATTCGTCCGCCCATCGACTTCGCTTCGAAGTGACCGAATTCCTCCTGGTCGACAATGACGAAATCGCATTCAACATTCCATCGCGATCGGGCAACCAGTGGTGATCTTTGACTTGCGTGATGCCCATGGTGGCTTGCCCAGCCATGAACGGGGTCGGATTGCCGATGGTGTGGTGGACGGCCGCAACCCAACCTGGCATCGTAAACTCTGGCTGGATTGCCAAGCCGAGGACCGCAAGGGTGTGATTCGGCTGGAGGCGACCCTGTCGCCAGTGGAAAATGCCCGCACCAAGGCTTAGTCGGATGACTCAGCAAGCAAGCCGCGCGATTGCAAATAATCGATTACGACAAGAGCTTTACTCCATGCCAGCGTCCCACCCATGCTAATGGCAACAGCGCAGGTTTCGAGGATTTCGCTCGGTGTGGCACCCAATTCCAGCAACCGCGACGTTTGGGAAATCATGCAATCATGACATCCGGCTTGGACGGCGATCGCCAACGACATCAGTCGTTTGGTCTTGAGATCGAGTGCTCCATCGGAATAAACAGCCGTGCTGACGGTACCGTAATAGGCCTGCGCCAACTCAGGCAGTTGCGCCTTGCTCAATTCGAGTAATTGCCACATGGTCTGTTCATTTTGCGGTGCCGATTCGGTCATGGTCGTGCTCCGGAGGTATTGGTCGGGAAGTGAGTGCCGGATTTTGCCCAGCGTGGTGACGTTACTTGGATGAAATCAACGGTGGCCGGATCGGTCCTTATGCGCTTTGCGAGACAAACTCAAACGCCGCTGGGACGAAGCGAAGCAAAGAACCTCTCATCAGAGAACCTGACCCGCTGGTTCATGGCGCAATCTCCAGACCATCCCACGCGAAACACTTACCACTGTCTGCCGAGCTGAGCTGTGATAAAACTTCGAGTAAGTGCGTCGCCGATTGTTCGGGCGTTAGTATCTGGGCAGCGGGGATGTGTTGTTGGAACGGCTTAGACAAGTTCGTATCGACTGTCCCCGGATGAAGTCCAACGATGATCGGCGCATTGCGGCGATTGCTAAATTCGATCGCCAGCGTTTTGATGATCATGTTTAGCGCCGCTTTCGAGGCGCGGTAGGCGTACCAGCCGCCT
>CAZWQC010000029.1:0-7882 GCA_964635785.1 uncultured Ectothiorhodospiraceae bacterium | reverse complement strand
GCCTAGACGGTTATCGCTGATACTCCCGATTCTGGCACTAATTGCAGCAAACACAGCTTGTCGCTCGGCCGTCAATCTAGGCAGAAAGTGTTTTGCTACGAGCGCCGGACCGATGGTGTTAACGGACAGCAGTTTAGCGAACTTTTCCGCTGTCAAGTCGCGAATGGATTTCTCCGGTCGAATCGCGTCGTCGTGCAACATGCCGGAGGCAACAAGGACCATATCGAACCGAAGTGACTCCGGTAAGGACGTCACCGCCTTGTCGATGCGGTCCTCGGACTCGATATCGATTGGGTATGATTCGATGTTCGGGTGCGGCACCGTGATCTCGCGCCGAGAAAAAGCAAAGACGCGAGCCTGTTTCTGGCGACTCAGTCGCTCCACCAAAGCCTGCCCGATGCCACCAGAGGCACCGATGACAGCAATATTCCGTTCGTTCATGCTGGTTTCCATTCGTGTCGTGACGGTATGATGGGCGCCGATCAGGATCGGCAGACCGTCAGTTGGCAAACAGGGCGATCACGGCAAGCAGCAAGGCCAATAGGCTCAAGCCGGATGCCGCCAGCGCTAGCTGACGATCGTTGAAACGCGAAAGCCAGCCCGAGGGAACATCGGTTTTGCCGCGAGTCGGGTCGCTCGCCCGGGTCAATATACCAAGCACGGCATCGATCATGGCTTGATCGAAGGAAAACGGGTTGAATGTCGAGAACCCTCTACTATTTAAAAGTTCCTTGATATCCTCTTGCACAGGAACGTATTTCATGGACCAGGTCGGGAAATGTCGGTGCTCCACGGGACGTCGCTCAAGCAGTTTGATCTGCGCGTGGCGGGGATCGTTTTCGATGTCTGCATAGATGCGCTCCACGGTGTTCTTGTCGCCCTCCAGGCACTGAAAGAAGTAGCCATCGCCGTAGTAAAGCACACCACCGAGCCCCAATTTCGGATTGTTGCGCCGCGACAGGGTCAGTATTCTGGCGATGTTGGGATCGATACCACCGCCTTGGGCAGGTTCGAACGTCGCCCGGCTCGCATAGATCAATTGAATGAGTTCTGCCATGTTGAAGGGTTGCCCTCAGGATTGGTGATTGGACAGGAGGGTTAGAATAGCTTCGACCGCACCCGCAAACGAACCTTGAAGACACCGGCGGCATCAGTTAAGTTCCGAGTCGGTCATGCACCGAAGCGATGGGGCTTTTCCTGAGTCCGGTAGTGTGCCATAGTGTTGGCTTTTAGTCGAGTGTTAAGACGATCTACGTTCGTTGAGGTAGCTATGCCAGATCCAACGTCTTGTCGCTGTCATACTGGAGCGCGATTGCTTGGCCTCGTGGTCGGCTGCCCTACCGACGCGAACGAGGAATTGCTCGGTGCTGGCGCCCATTTTGGTTGGGAATTCGACCCGGTCTATGGGATTCTGCAAATTCCGATCGGTGGGGCCGCGCGCATGGCGGATACGCGTGCGCTCCGCGACTTCTTGCTCGCCGTTTGTGGTGAACCGTGCTTCAATGAACTTCGTGCGACCTGGCTTGACCCGAGTCGCCCGCTGGCCGAACAGGCGGTTGCGCTGATTCATGCAGAGCGTTTGGTGACGCAGCTCCCCACCGCGGCGAGTCGGCTGTTGCCACTTTTGCAAAAGCAACAATTGTTGACTTATTTTCAACCCGTGCTGGCTGCAGCGACTGGTAAAATTTGGGGTTATGAGTGTTTGATGCGTGGCCGCGACGAGCAAAGCGAGCTGCTATTTCCTGCCGACTTGCTCGCATGGGCCCGCGCCGAGGATCTTTTACTGCTGCTGGATCGGGTCTGCCGGGAAACACACATCGGCAATGTCGCTCGCTGCCATCCATCGGCAGATCTTTATTTTTTGATCAACTTTTTTCCCACTGTCATCTATCAGCCCGAGTTCTGCCTCAAGACCACGCTGGAAGCCGTTCAACGCGTCGGTCTTACGCCGGCTCGGCTGATCTTTGAAATCGTCGAGACCGAATCGATTACCGATACCGATCATGTCTTGCGGGTGTTGGACTTCTACCGCAAAGCTGGTTTCGGTATCGCCTTGGACGATCTGGGTGCCGGCTATGCGGGATTGAGCTGGCTCGGCGAGATTCGCCCAGACCTCATTAAGATCGACCGAGGTATTATCAGTAAAGCGGTCGAGTCGAGCATTCATCGCAACATTGCCAAAGCCATTGTGGATATTGGCCGTGCCGAGAACACGCTCGTGTTGGCCGAGGGTATCGAAACTGGGGAACAAGCCAACCTAATGACTAACCTCGGCGTCGATCTATTTCAAGGCTATTATTTCGGCAAACCGGCGCCCGATTTGAACAGATAACCGACCCGGTGCCGCGCGTGCTGGGCGATATCAAGCACATGCCCAGTTGGTAAAGGCCGGGCCTGTCTAACTTATACCGCCAGTGCCAACAACGCATCGAGGTCAAGCGTCTGTTCGAGATGATTGGCGAGGGCATCCAGTGTCTGTTCGACTTGACGATCGAAATCGAGTGACGCGGCAGCGCCACCCACTTGCTGTAGCCACGATTGGCGGAACCCGTCGGATGCAAAAATGCCATGTAAATAGCAACCCATCACCCGGCGATCGCCGGAGACGGCACCTTCTGGCCGGGTGTCACCGCTCTTGGCATCGACGAGCTCGAGCCAAGGCCGCTTCAATCCCTCGCCGGTGGTGCGGCCCATGTGCATCTCGTATCCGCCAATGCGGCACTGGCTGATGGCGTCAATGGTATTGATTTCTCGCAAACATTTGTTGTCGCCAATCTCGGTTTCGATGTCCAGTAAACCGAGGCCGGGCGTCTCGCCGGGCGGACCTTCGATGCCCTGCGGATCACGAATGGTTCGACCGAGCATTTGAAACCCAGCGCACAGGCCAACGACCCGGCCACCGCGTCTGACGTGAGCGAGAATATCGATGTCCCAACCTTGCTCGCGTAAAGCGGTTAGATCAGCGCGGCTGGCCTTGGAACCGGGCAACACAACAACATCGGTGTCGGCTGGAATCGTCCAACCCGGGCGAATCCACTGCAGATCGACATCAGGCTCGCTTGCGATCGGGTCCAAATCGTCGAAATTGGCCACTCGGGGCAGTCGCGGTACGGCGATGCGCAGACCGTGCTGGCGATGACGGGCGGGGCGTTCGAGTGCGAGCGAGTCCTCGGCAGGGAGCCGGTCGGCGTGTTCGAACCAACGAATATGACCCAAAAACGGCCAACCGGTGTGCTCGGTGATGATTTTGCAGGCTGGTTCGAACAAAGAGAAATCACCACGAAACTTGTTGACGAGGTAACCAACAACGCGAGCGCGATCAGCCTCACTTAGCAACGCATGGCTGCCAACCAACGCCGCCATGGTGCCACCCCGGTCGAGATCGCCGACGAATACGACCGGTAGCTCAAGCTCGGCCGCAAGGCGCATGTTGGTGATGTCGGAGCTCCGCAAATAGATTTCGGCACCGCTGCCGGCGCCTTCCACTAACATCAGGTCGGCGATGGCGGCAAGGCGATTGAAGCTGTCTTTGACGGCCGGGATCAATCCCTGGCGCATGCGATGATAGACTCGCGCTGGGCAGTTGCCGAGCACACGTCCGCGCAGGACTACCTGCGAGCCGATTTCTGTTTGTGGTTTGAGTAAAACCGGATTCATGTGGATGGATGGAGGGACGCCGCAGGCCTTGGCTTGCAACGCTTGGGCACGGCCGATTTCGCCAGGCAAGATCGTGCCATCGGACCCCAGAACGGCATCGCTATCGATAGTGACAGCCGCGTTATTGCTCATGTTCTGCGCTTTGAACGGACGTACGACCAGGCCGCGGCGAACGTAGGCACGACACAGTCCGGCGACGAGCAGGCTTTTACCCACGTCAGAACTGGTGCCTTGCAGCATTAAACAACGCGCCCGTCGGGGACCGGAATCGACGAATGGTGGTAGGTCAATGATGGTAACAGGTGGTGTAGGCATTGGTACTATCGGAGGGCGAAGTGAAAGGGAGACCCAAGCGTTGGGACGAGCGAGCGGCGGTCGTTGGCGAGTGCCTTTGCCAGGAATGCAAGTTCAAGCGCAGCCGACGTTTTGCAGGACGGCTGCGCTTGTAACGGTCCTCTCAACGAGGACTGACGGCAATCATCGCGTTCGGGTTAGGCCTCCGAAGCGGTGGTGGCTTTGGCTTTTTCCGCCGTCGTTTCGACCTTGATCGGAACCCAGCCAGCCTCGGGAAGCTGTTGGTCACCGCCGCCACAGGCCTTGATGCCGGTTGCCGCCATTTGTTCGTCGCCGCCGCCACAGGCTTTCATGGCCGCAGCAGGACGCTTGGCTGGCGGGGCTTTTTTCCATTCGTTGTGCTCGGGCTCGGCAACGCGTTGGCGCGATTCGTCGAAATGAAAGTCGACGGTTTTCTTGGTCTGGGGTCCCCAATAGCCGGCGCGGCCGAGATCGTAGAATTTGCGCTTGAAGGCGCTAAGTAGGAACGCTTTCAGGCAACCGAGTAGATATTTGCGGCGAACTTTGTCCTTGACCCATGGGTAGGTGAACAAAGATCGGTTCATATAGAAGCGCCGGTAGTTGGCCATGGTGCCGTCGAGCAACTCGCCACGATCGATGGTGTCCGGTTTCATGATCGGGGTGACGAAGTTGTATTTCTCGAAATCGAAGATCTCGACCTTGTCGCCGAGTTCATGGAACAAATCCGAGAACGGCCAGGGCGTAAACATCGACCAATTGGCCATATCGGCCCCCCAATCCATCACCATCTGGTAGGTTTCTTCGAGGGTTTCGCGGGTTTCGTTTTCCAAGCCGACGATGAATTGCGCCTCGGTGACGATGCCGTTTTGCTGCAACAGTTGTACGGCGCGTTTGTTTTGTGCAACCGTCGTCTCCTTGACGAACAGGTCGAGATTGAGCTGCGCGGCGGCCTCGGTGCCGAGCGAGACGTGGATCAAACCGGCTTTGCGATAGAACGGCAACAAGTCTTCGTCACGCATGACATCGGTGACGCGGGTGTTGATGCCCCAATAAACCCCCAACTTGCGATCGATGAGTTCCTGGCAGAACTCGACGAACTTGGCTTTGTTAATGGTCGGCTCTTCGTCGGCCAAGATGAAGAAGCCAACACCATGATCCTTAACCAGGCTTTCGATTTCATCGACCACCTTTTTCGGGTCACGAACGCGGTAATCCCGCCAAAACTTCCATTGTGAGCAGAAGCTACAGGTGAACGGGCAGCCTCTCGCCATATTCGGTGTCGCGACTGGCACGCCCATGGGAATATAGATGTACTTCTTCCACTCCAACACACTCCAGTCCGGAACGATGGAATCGACGTCACGAATCGAAGGTTCCGCCGGGGTAGTGACGATTTGTTTCTGCTCATCGAGGTAGGCAATGCCGCGCACCGAGTCGCGTTCTCTCGGCCAGCGACCCTCGTCGACCGCGCGGACCAAGTTGAGGGCCACGGCCTCACCCTCACCCCGCACGATGGCGTCGATCCACGGCGCTTCGCTGAGCACTTGTTTGAACATAAATGTCGCGTGGATACCACCCAAGAAAGTGATGGCGTTTGGGCATTCTTCCTTAGCGATTTGCAGTAATCGTTCCGCCCGGTAAATTGCCGGGGTCATTGCCGTGGCGCCGATCATGTCGGGCTGCTCGCTACGGAAGATAGCGCGTAGGTCGTCTTCGGACAGGTCATCGGTCATGGCGTCCACGAACCGATAATTGTCGTACCCGCCGAGTTTTAGATAACCCGCAAGATAAGCGACCCAGGCAGGCGACCACTTCCCGGCGATCTCGGCACCGCCGGAATGATAGTTGGGATGGACAAATAGAATGCGCATAATGACCCTCGGACGGATGAGACGATGGCCGGACCCGTAGCGCCCTGGTTTCGCCGGGCTAACCCGGCCCAAAGACAGGACGAGTGGTTCCGCGGCGAGGCGTTGTGCGGTTCCGGGCAAACGCGACGTATGCTTGGTTCGTCGACTATGCTACGCTCGCGTGACGCTGTCAACCTCGGTGCGGGTCGTTTTGCTATCGACAAGCCGACCACTCGCTGCCGATCAGCCTAGTTCCGGTATGTCCGGCACGAACCGATGGTTTCATGGAATCGCAAAGTCCGCTTGTTCTCGTTATCGCTGCGTTTAGCCTCGATTTGCTGTTCGGCGATCCCATTTCGCGCTGGCATCCGATCGCCTTGTTCGGTGCACTCGCCGCGCGTTTCGAAGTGTTTTTGTTTGCACTGACCCGGCACCGGCGCAGTGCTGGCGTGGTCCATTTGGTGCTGCTGCTGGCTTTGGCGCTGGGTTTGTGGTGGGGGATCGGGTGTTTTTTGGCAATGCTGCATCCGCTCGCGGCTTGGTGTTTCGACCTGGTTATCGCGTCTCGGTTGCTGTGCCTACGGGGGTTGGTCGATCAGGGCAATCGGGTCAAACGCGATTTGCATGACCTCAACCGAGCCCGGGGGCACATGCATTGGCTGGTTGGACGGGATACGACCCCGCTCGAGCGTGACGGTTTGGTGCGGGCCACCATCGAGAGTTTGGCGGAAAACTTGACTGACGGGGTGTTGACTCCGTTGTGGGCATTGTGTTTGCTCGGCCTACCGGGGCTGATCTTGGTCAAGGTGGTCTCGACCCTGGATTCCATGGTGGGTTATCGGAACGAGCGCTATGAGCACTTTGGTTGGGCGGCTGCCCGTTGCGACGATATGTTGCATTGGTTGCCAGCGCGGTTGTCGGTGGCAACGATTATGCTCGCGGCTGCGTTGTTGCGTGGTTCGCCCGGCAACGCCTGGCGCTGCGCGCTGCGGTATCATTCGATGCTGCCGAGCCCGAATTCGGGATGGAGTGAGGCCGCGTATGCCGGTGCTCTGCGTGTTCGCCTACTGGGGCCGGTTTGGTATGCCGGGAAGCTCGTCAATACGGCTTACATGGGCGAGTCGTCTTGGCCTGCCGACCTCGATGAAACGCATCTTGAACGGGCGCTGCGACTGACGTTGGTCAGTGGCGGGATTGCCTTGCTGGTGGGGCTTGGTTTGCGGGCAGTGATGGCTTTTTCGGGCGGGTGAGACAGCCGATTTTTCTTGCTGGGTCGCGACGGGCTTGCGTCCTGGCCTAACGTTTAGGCGAGCCCGCCTTCACTGGGCAGCGTGTTCACAGATCTCCGCCGGTAGACCGTGCTGGACGGCCATGACGGCCGCTTCGACGCGGGAATGGACATCGAGTTTGCGCAGTATGGCCTTGACATGGAGCTTTACCGTGCCGTCGGAGATTCCTAAGCGACGGGCGATGACTTTGTTGCTTTGCCCCTCCGCCAACAGGCATAGAATCTCACTCTCTCGCGGAGTCAGCTCGGCGAATGGGTTGACACGCCCTCCTGGTTCCGGGTCTTCATGTCCTTGCACCACTTTGGCAAGGATGGCCGTCAACTCCGGTGCGACCACCGTTTTGCCGGACACGATATCGCGCAATGCTCGCACGAGCTGATCGGGTTCCATGTCTTTTAGCAAGTACCCCTGGGCTTCGTTGCGCAGACACTCGACCAGATCACGTTCGTCCGTACTGGTGGTCAACATGGCAATCGGCATGGTCAGACCGGCTTCTCGCAATTGCCGCAGTACTTGCAAGCCATTGGGCGGCGGCATGCGCATGTCGAGCAAAATCACATCGGGTTTGAGATCGAAGGCGAGCCCAACTGCCTCGTTGCCGCTGCCGACCGAGGCGACGACATCGATACCACGGTGCGTTAACAAGGTTTCGAGGCCGACGCGAAACAAGGTGTGATCATCGACCAAAATGACTTTCAGCGTCACGGCAGGGCTCGCTTGAGTAACGGCGAATGGACCAACGGTTGTTCGTCCTGGGGTAGTTGAAAACGC
>CAZWQC010000028.1:4490-14446 GCA_964635785.1 uncultured Ectothiorhodospiraceae bacterium | reverse complement strand
TACAGCTTGTTCGCCTTGCGCTGGTTGATCTGTGCCATCGCCGCCAGCCCGCCTTGCCGCTTCAGCCAATGGAACACCAAACCGGCGATGTACCACGCGAATGTCGGTGGCGTGTTGTACATCGACTCCGCTTCGACATGAGTTTTGTAGTCGAGCATCGCCGGCGTATTGGCGGGCGCATGCCCGAGCAAGTCCTCGCGCACGATCACAAGGGTCAAACCCGCCGGCCCGATGTTTTTCTGCGCACCGGCATAGATCACTCCAAACTTCGACACGTCGACCGGACGCGACAGCAATGTCGAGGACATGTCAGCCACTAGCGGGATATCCCCCGTCTGCGGAATCCAATGAAACTCGACGCCTTGGATCGTCTCATTGGGCGTGTAATGCACGTAGGCCGCATCGGCGCTCACTTGCCAATTCGCTTGCGCCGGGGCATAGGTCATATTGCGATCGCTGGCATCGGCCGCAACATGCACCGCGCACAACCGCTTACCCTCGGCAATGGCTTTTTTCGACCAGTTGCCGGTATTGACATAGTCCGCTTTCGTCTTACCGCAAAGCAAATTGAACGGCACCATCGCAAACTGAGTACTGGCACCACCTTGTAAAAATAGAATCTTGTAATTGCCTGGAACATTGAGCAAAGCCCGCAAGTCCGCCGCGGCCTGCTCGGCGATGCTGACAAATTCCTTTCCGCGGTGACTCATTTCCATCACCGACATCCCGCTATCCTGCCAGTCCAGCATTTCCTCCCGCGCCTGCACCAGTACCGGCTCGGGTAACATGGCGGGGCCAGCACTGAAATTATATATTCTCGACATCGTCTTTTCTCCACGTCACATCTTGGCCAATCATTGCAAAAATCCGGGCAGCGTCGACACTCCGGGCAGCCGCCTTACCGCCTGTGCATCGCCAGTCCGGTCGACGCAACTGCGGCTATCCATCGATAGCCATCAGGCGTCTTGCGCATCGACTTCGGCGGTGGCACTATCAGCGTCCTCGCCATTGATCGACTCGACTCGTTCCAATTCCACCAAGGTCTCGCTCTTGTCCAACCGAATCAACATTACTCCCTGAGTATTTCGACCCATACAGGAGACCTCGTCGACCGGCGTGCGCACCATCGTGCCGGCGTCGGTGATCAACATGACCTCATCGGCCGACTGCACCGCAACAGCGCCGATCACCGCACCATTTCGCCCTTTGGTCTGAATCGCGATCACGCCCTGACCACCCCGGCGATAACGCGGAAATTCCTCAATCGACGTCCGCTTACCGTAGCCACGTTCCGTGGCCACCAGCAAATCCCCTTGATCACCGACGATCATGCTGACCACGGACTGACCTTCAGGCAACGTCATACCACGCACCCCATACGCCGAGCGGCCCATGCTGCGCACTTCGTCTTCCTGGAAACGAATCGCCTTCCCGGCATTGCTCACCAACATCACATCTTGTTTGCCATCGGTGACCGCCACCCCGACCAGGTGATCCTCTTCGCGTAGATCGATGGCGATAATCCCGGCCGTCCGCGGACGGGAAAACTCTGTCAGGGCCACTTTCTTCACGGTGCCCGCCGCCGTGACCATCAAAACGAAGCGATCCTCGCTGAATTCGCGAATCGCCAATACCGCGTTAATGCGCTCGTCCGGCTGCAGGGGGATCAAGTTGTTGATCGGACGTCCGCGCGCCGTGCGACTGGCCACGGGAATCTGATACACTTTCAACCAATAAGCGCGACCGCGGCTGGAGAAACACAGAATCGTATCGTGGGTACTGGCGACGAACAGCTTATCGACCACGTCCTCTTCTTTCAGATTGGTCACGCTCTTGCCACGACCACCCCGACGTTGCGCACGATAGTCCGACAACGGTTGCGCCTTGGCATACCCCGCACGCGACAACGTAACCACCATGTCCTCTTCGGTAATCAGATCTTCGTCGCTGACATCGACCCGCGAATGCACGATTTCGCTGCGGCGTTTGTCGCCAAATTGATCGCGCAATGCCTGCAATTCTTCGCGGATCACGGTCAACAAACGATCCGGATCAGACAAAATCAACAACAACGCCCCGATCGCATCGAGAATCTCGCGGAATTCGTCGACGATTTTCTCTTGTTCCAACCCCGTCAGCCGGTGCAAGCGAAGGTCCAAGATCGCTTGCGCTTGCTCCGGCGACAACCGATAACCCGCATCGGTCAATCCCATCTCCGGTGCCAATCCTTCCGGCCGCGAGGATTGTGCGCCGGTACGAGAAAGCATCGCGATCACCGGTCCCGGTTCCCATACCCGCTCGACCAAGCCGCGCTTGGCTTCCGCCGGATTCGGGGCGGCCCGAATCAGGGCGATGATCTCGTCGATATTGGCCAACGCGACGGCCAATCCTTCCAACACATGCGCCCGCTCCCGAGCTTTGCGCAGCTCGTAGATGGTTCGCCGGGTCACGACCTCACGCCGATGGCGCACGAAGGCTTCCAAAATCTGCTTGAGATTCAACAGCCGCGGCTGTCCTTCGGTCAGCGCGACCATATTGATCCCGAAGACATTCTCCATCTGCGTGTGCATATAGAGGTGATTTAGCACCACCTCGGGGATCTCACCACGCTTGAGTTCCACGACCATGCGCATGCCATCCTTGTCCGATTCGTCGCGCAACTCGCTAATGCCTTCCAAGCGTTTTTCCTTGACCAGCTCGGCGATCTTCTCGATCAACTTCGCCTTGTTGACCTGATACGGCAACTCCGTCACCACGATACGCGGTCGATCGGTGTCCCGATCGGATTCGAACTCGCAGCGCGCGCGCAAGTAAATCCGCCCGCGCCCGGTCCGATAGGCCTCGCGGATACCCGCAACTCCGTTAATAATGCCGGCCGTCGGGAAATCCGGTCCCGGCAAATATTGCATCAGCTCATCGATACCGATCTGCGGGTTGTCGATCAAAGCAATGCAGGCATTCACGACTTCGGTCAGGTTGTGTGGCGGGATATTCGTCGCCATACCGACGGCAATACCCGAGGAACCGTTCACCAAGAGATTGGGCAGGCGGGTCGGAAACACCGATGGCTCGCGTTCCGAGCCATCGTAATTATCAACGAAATCAACCGTTTCCTTGTCGATATCGGCAAGCATCTCGTGCGCCAACCGGGACATACGCACTTCGGTGTAACGCATCGCCGCCGGTGCATCGCCATCCACCGAACCGAAGTTCCCTTGCCCGTCGACCAATACATAGCGCATCGAGAACGTCTGCGCCATCCGCACCATGGTATCGTAAATCGCCGAATCGCCATGCGGATGGTATTTACCCATGACATCCCCGACGATGCGCGCCGACTTTTTGTACGGCTTATTCCAATCGTTGCCCTGCTCGTGCATGACGTACAACACGCGCCGATGCACCGGTTTTAAACCATCGCGCACATCCGGCAGCGCCCGGCCGATGATTACGCTCATCGCGTAGTCCAGATAGGACTGACGCATCTCGTCTTCTAAGTTAACCGGCAGCAGCTCTCGTGCAAAATCGACCATCGGGATCGCGAATTCCTGGCAACGAACGAAGTCGACAAGAATAACACAAACCGATGACAGACTGCACCCGACCGATTGCGATGACCATGCACGGGCACGGGCGCATAACGATCACCGCTCACCGTTTTGATCGACGGCACGAACGTTGTTCCTCAAGCCCGGCTTTCGCGACGCATCGCACAAAGACCCGCCATACGCATCGATCGCCTGCGCTGTCTCGAACGCACTCAATCGATCGGGGCGTTCTGCGGCCAACAGCTTGCGCCGTCGTTATCCGGTCGGGCTTGAATCAGCCGATCTCTGAGGCACCAGCGATGCCAGCACAACGACTCGCAAAGACTCTGACCCGGCCAAGGGTTGCAGCCAAGCAACGTTCTTGTCGGCAACTTGCACTTTGACGCGCAAACCGAAAACCGCATAGCACGACGCGCGCCTGCCTTCCCGCGATTAACATTTTTCACAGTCTTAACCAACAGACACACAATATCTTTTGCCACAGTTTATCTGTTTCGGCCGACCCCGACCGCAAATTCGGCAAAACCGTCCCATGCACAACCCCAACCAATCGGCAGAACCGATCCGACAACGCCGCTGACACCGCAGCGATTGCGGATTCGCGCAGTGTTAATCCCAATTGGCAGTGACTGGATTAACAATCCGTTACACGACGCTCGATCAGTTTTCCGCGTCAACCCGCGGCGGTTTTCTTCTCAGCCACAACGGGTAGCACGATCTTCAGCAATCCCACTCGTTCGCCCGTCTTGGCGATACTGACACATCCACCGAACAGGGCGACCACGCGTTCCGCGACGATCGATGCAAGCCCCAAACCCTGGGCGTCGGAATACCCGCGGACATCGCAGGCAATATCGAAAAACCGGCCGACATCTGCGCCACCAAGACGCAGGTAGTTCAGTGTAAAACTCAACGAAACCAACGGCCCATCCCGTTCACAGCACAACCGCAATGAGCCGTCGCCGCACGAAAAGCAGTCGGCCAAGCGCACGAACGAAAACATACTGCGCTCGAACAAATCGCGGTTTGCTAAAACACCGCAGTCCTTAACACATTCCCTGCCATCGATCCGCAACGATCGGTCACCAGGCCGGCAAACCGAAACCAAGTCCAGCACATCGTCCAACGCGATCGTTTCTGCCGCAAAGCAGCCATCACCCTTATGGAGTTGGTGCAAGAGCTTCGCATCGTGGAGCAATTGCAGCAATCGCTCTTGAACCAGACGATAATGCGCGAGCAGTTCGACTCTGTCCGCCGACTCTGGCACCTGATCAAAAACGAGATTCACGATGCCAATCACACCATGAATTGGGGTGCGGAACTCGTGGTCGATCATCCGCAAGAAATCGCCCTGGACTCGTTCCATCAACTGCAGCCGTTGATTCGCTCTCTCCAGCTGCGCCGAGCCTTCGGACAGCGCATGGGTACGTTCCGCCACACGCGCTTGGAGTACCTCGTTCTGCGCGATCAACTCGCGTTGCGCGATCCGCAATGCCAGCTGATTTTTCACCCTGGCGCGCACGATTGCCGGACTGACCGGTTTGGTCAGATAGTCGCTTGCCCCCATTTCCAAACCGGCTTGCTCGTCTTCGACCTCATCACAAAAGGTAACAAACAACACGGGAATATCCGCTGTGGCTGAATCCGCCTTCAAGGCTCGGCACACGTCGTAACCGCTTATGCCCGGCATGACCACATCGCGTGACAAAACCGCTTCAACTAGACAGATCTGTCGCACAGCGACGACCGCTACAACCGTGTTGTATCGAAGGCAACCCACTTGGCCTTGAAACACACCCCCTTGTCCCCAACATCGCCCGTGGTATTTCCTGCCTCACCACAAAGGCATGTTGCAACCCACCAACCTCCTACATGAAGGACTCCCGTATGCTTGAAGTTGAAGGCCTAACGAAACGGTTCGGCCCGATCACCGCCGTAGACGGTTTGAGTTTCTCGGTTCGTCCGGGAGAAGTGCTCGGCTTCTTGGGACCGAACGGCGCCGGCAAGTCGACCAGCATGAAGATGATTACGGGTTTTTTGAGCCCGGACCGCGGCACCGCGCGTATCTGCGGCCACGACATCCTCGCACAACCCATCGCCGCACAACGAAAACTCGGCTATCTCCCCGAGGGGGCACCGCTGTATGGCGAGATGACCGTGCAAGCCTTCCTGAATTTCGTCGCCGCGGTACGCTTGCCGACATCGGCACGGGCCAGCGCGGTCGCCCAGGCGATTGAACGATTGAATCTGGCCAGCGTCATCTTTAAACGCATCGAAACCTTGTCGAAAGGTTTCAAGCGCCGGGTCGGTCTGGCGCAAGCGTTGCTGCATGACCCTGCCGTGCTCATCCTCGACGAACCCACCGACGGACTCGATCCCAATCAAAAATTCGAAGTCCGTAGCTTGATCGAGGGGATGGCCAAGGACAAGGTCATCGTCTTGTCGACCCACATTCTCGAAGAAGTGCACGCCGTTTGCACTCGCGCAATGATCATCGCCGACGGCAAGCAATTGTTCGACGGTCGTCCGGAGGACTTGGAGGCACGTTCCCGTCAACACGGTTCCATTATCGTCGCGTTGGGCGGCAACGTGCCACCCGCCAGCGAACTCGCCAACCTCGCTGGCGTCGCCGACGTCGAACCGGTCACACTCGACATCAACGCAGCCGCTTGTTACCGCTTATATCCACGTACCGATGCCAACCTCATCCGCGCCCTCGGTCACGCCGCTTGCGAGCGCGGCTGGGAAATCATCGATTTGCACAAGGAACGCGGCAAACTCGACGACGTCTTTCGCGACATGACCGAGACCAGCAAGGCGGCTTAACCAGGAGAACAACATGAACCAGATGATCAATATCTTCCAGCGTGAGCTAAAAGGCTATTTCGAAACGCCAATCGCTTACGTTTTCCTCGTCATCTTCGTCATGATGAGCACCTTGCTCACCTTCCGCCTTGGCGGCTTTTTCGATCGCGGCCAGGCCGATTTATTGCCCTTTTTCGCGTTCCATCCCTGGCTCTATCTCGTCTTCATTCCCGCTCTGGCCATGCGCCTGTGGGCCGAGGAACGGCGCTCGGGGACCTTGGAGTTACTCCTGACACTGCCCATCGGGATGGGCGCAGCCGTCACGGGCAAGTTTTTCGCCGCCTGGGTATTTACGGCCTTGGCATTGGTACTGACGTTTCCCATGTGGCTCACCGTAAACTACCTCGGCAACCCCGACAATGGCGCGATCCTGGCCGGTTATTTCGGCAGTTGGCTCATGGCCGGCGCTTTCCTTGCGATTGGCGAATGCCTCTCGGCACTGACCAAAAATCAAGTCATCGCCTTCGTTCTCGCGGTCGTCGTCAGTTTGGCATTCGTTCTGGCCGGGCAGAATCTCGTGCTCAACTTTTTCGCCGGCTGGGCTCCGACCCTGTTGGTCGACCTGATCAGCAGCTTCTCCTTTCTCGCCCACTTCGATGCCATCTCCAAAGGCGTCATCGATCTGCGCGATGTGGTTTACTTCGGCTCGCTGATCATTTTCTGGCTGTACACCACCGCTGTCATCATCGAACTCAAAAAAACGGACTAAGGAGGTTACTCGTTTATGCGTCATTCCAAATGGCTCGGCGGCACCGCCCTGCTCATCGCTGTCGCGCTACTCCTGGCAGTCAATATGTTTAGCACCGAGGCGTTGAAAAGCGCCCGGCTGGATCTGACCGAAAACAACGTTTACACCTTGTCCTCGGGCACTCGCAATCTCCTTGCCCGCTTGGACGAGCCGGTCACCCTACGTTTATTCCTGTCACAGGATTTAGCCAGTCAGCTGCCCACGATCGCCACCTACACTCGCCGCGTCCGCGATCTCGTCGACGAATATCGCCGCGCCGCAGGCGGGAATTTGCGCGTTGAGGTGATCGACCCGGAACCGTTCTCGGAAGCCGAGGACCAGGCCGTTGCCTATGGCCTGGCCGGCGTTCCGATCAATGAAGGGGGCTCGACCTTTTACTTTGGACTAGTGGCCAGTGGACCGACCGGCAAACAAGAAACCATCAGTTTTCTATCGCCGGATCGGCAGAGCTTCCTCGAGTACGACATGACCAAGCTGATCCACCAAGTCGCGTGGCCGGAAAAGCGCGTGATCGGTCTGCTCTCAGCGCTCGAGATGGACGGGAACAACGGCGATGATACCCCCCGTTTCGATCAACCGCCGCCGCAACCGTGGATCGTGCTCGAGCAGATGCGCCAGTTGTTCGAGGTCGATACGCTGGATCGGAGCATTACCACCATCCCCGAAGCGATCGATGTGCTGATGCTGGTACAACCGAGTAAGCTGTCCGAAACGACGTTATACGCGGTGGACCAGTTCGTTCTGCGTGGTGGTCGGGTGCTCGCGTTCGTCGACCCGAAAACCAGCGATGATCAAGGCGGTACCTCTGCCAATGGTGGCGCCATCGACGCCCTGCTCGCCGCTTGGGGCTTAAGGCTGGACCGCAGCGAGATCGTCGCGGACCTCCAGCTCGCAGAAAAGGTTCGGTTCAACACGGGGCAACGGGTTGCGATTGCACCTTATCCTGTCTGGATCACAGTGCCCGAGCAATTGATGGACCCGAACGATGTCGTGACAGCCAATCTCGGCAGCCTCCTGTTTGCGACAGCCGGGCATTTGGCGAGCAGCGACACCGACGATCTCACGATCACACCGCTGGTTCAAACCACGGCCAGCGCCGGAACGGTTGAACCTTACCGAGTCGGTGGATTCTCCGACCCCGAGGAGTTGCTCCGTTCCTTCACCCCTGGCACCGAATCACGTTATCTCGTTGTCCGTGTCAACGGCCAAGTCCAGACCGCATTCCCCGATGGCCCACCCAAGACCAACACGGACGAGGAGCAAGAGACTGCCACTGCCCAAGCCAGCGATACCCCGACCCCGCAACGGACCGAATCCGGCGAACCAGTTAACCTCATTGTGGTTGCCGATACCGATTTGCTCCGCGATCGCTTTTGGGTGCAAGTACAGAACATCCTCGGTACCCGAATCGCCGTCCCGTCTCATGCCAACGGCAGTTTTGTGGTCAATGCACTGGACAACTTGACTGGCGACAACGATCTGATCTCGGTGCGCAACCGCGGTCAGTTCGAGCGTCCGTTCACCAAGCTCGATGAGCTCGCGCAACGAGCCGAGCTTCAGTTCCGGGAAAAAGAGCAACAACTCTTGAACGATTTGCGTGCGACAGAACAGCGACTAGCGGAACTCGAACGCGGCAAGGGCCAGGACCAAAGCGGTGACATGATCCTGTCCGCGGAGCAATCACGTGAACTCACCCGTTTTCGCCAACGCCAAGTTGAAATCCGCAAAGAACTTCGGCAGGTACGCCATCAACTCAACAAAGATATCGAGACCCTTCAAGCGGGCCTGGTATTCGTTAACGCTGCCCTGGTGCCGCTTCTGATCGCCCTGGGTAGTCTTGTTTTTGCTTGGCAACGTCGCCGCAACCGTAAGGAAACCTAAGAGGAGCAAACCCATGCGACGAATTTTGATGCTATTCGTTTTTGCCGTTGTGGCCATCGGTCTCATTGTCGGCACCCATTACCTGCGTGAGACACCCGCGCAATCGGCGCAAGCAGATCGCCTGCTGTTGCCCAACTTGGCGAACGAGATCAACACCGTTGCCGAACTGCGCTTCCGCCGCAACGAGGATCCGGTCGAGGTCAAGCGTATCGATAACGAGTGGAAGGTCGTCTCACACCATGGCTATCCTGCCGATATCGCCAAAGTTCGTGAATGGCTGGTCGGCCTCGCCCATCTCGAGAAAGTCGAGCCCAAAACCCGCAAAACGGACTATTACCCAGAACTCGGCCTGGAAGATCCGTTGTCCGAAGACGCCGCTTCGGTGGGTGTGGCGATCAAAACCGAAAGCGGCGAAGTACTGGCCGATGTCATTTTGGGTCGACGCAACTTCGTCCAAGGCCAACCGGGCGAAACGGAGATCTATGTGCGACTCGCCGAGGATCCGCAAACTTGGCTAGCCCGCGGTCGGGTGCCAACCCCCGGCGCCCCCAATAGCTGGCTTTTGCGCGATCTCCTGAAAGTCGATGTCGATCAGATCAGCCGCATCGAAATCGATCACGGCGACTTAGGCGACTTAAGCGCTATCCGAATCGTTCGGCAAGGCCGGCAAGGCGCTTTGATCTGGGCCGATCTACCAGCGCAGGCCAAAGTTGTTGACAACCCAACTCCAGACCGCATTGCCGGCCGATTTCGTCAGCTACGTCTTGACGATGTGCGCCCAGCCGCCGACATCGGTGAAGCCGAGGTAGCGTTCACCGTCAAACTGGTCCAGCGGGACGGTCTGATCGTCACATTGACCAGCTACGAACTTGAGGATGAGGATTGGATTACCCTTGCTGCGTCATTCGATGCGA
>CAZWQC010000028.1:4212-4480 GCA_964635785.1 uncultured Ectothiorhodospiraceae bacterium | reverse complement strand
CGGCAGGAGGAGACGAAGGACGACACGAGCACCGACGACGATCCGACCAGCGAGACAAACAGCGGGGCAAACACAGAGTCGACCGACGCAGCGCCTGACGAGAGCCCGACCACGGCGCCCTTATCATCGCCGGAAACCGTGGCAACCGAAGTGGCTGACCGTAACGCCCGCTGGTCCGGATGGCTCTATCGGCTCCCCGCATACCTAGTGAACGATCTGGACTTGACGCTTGCCGACATCATCGATGAACCCGACGCAACGGCAGACC
>CAZWQC010000028.1:0-4202 GCA_964635785.1 uncultured Ectothiorhodospiraceae bacterium | reverse complement strand
CCACCAGCGAATCCGCAGCACCAGAATCCGAAGATACCGGCGGTATCGAACCGACGCCGTCCACCGCCCCGTTGGCTCCCGCGGCAAACACTGCACAGGAGAACCCGATCAACACCGAGTGACCCCCTTTCGAAAAGGCCTTCGCATTGTCACGTCGCGCATTGGCGGCGTGACGTCTCCTTACCGACACACCATGTCTTCGGCACCGTACGGGGACTTCGCCTCAGCCAAACGGCCGCAAGCGCGCGATCGCCTCGTCCATATTCGCTAGCGCCAACTCGCCTTTCACCTCGAAAATCTTCCAGGCAGCCGGATAAAGCTGCGTGATTTGCGCGAGCGCCCGGACGAATCCTTCCGTTAGAAAATCCGCATCGGCGGCGAGTCCACCGCAGGCATCGGCTTCCATCAGCGACCAATGTTGGTCACCCAAACCACGATTGGCATGCAAGTGGAAGTGCAAACGAAAGCCCAGACTCGACAACTCGCCAAGGAAAATCAACCAGTCAGCGAAAGACGCTTCCGACCAAACCTTCGCGTGACCGATATCGAAACAGAAATGAATGCATTGCAGTCCATGCCGATGTATCCGCCGAAACCAACTCCGATAAAACTCGAGCCCGTGAAACGTGTTCTCGACGAACATGGCATAATCGCGCGCATGGCAAATGCCCTCGATAACCTCCAGTTGTCGCATCAATTCGTCGTACAATGCCGGCCGACACGTTCGTCGTACGGCAACCGGGACACGGGCGGTATGAACGATCGAATACGCGGAACCGATGACTTGCGATTCGTCAACATGTGACGCAAGCGCATCGCGTTTGGCTGACGCGTCGGCAACCGACACTGTCTTGTGATCGGTGTGGCAGTTGACCTTGGCACTCGTCCCAACGAGCCGCTTTTGCAACAGGGCCCGAGCAGCTCGATCGCCATAATACCAACCGATTTCCAACGGCCGGTTTTCCGCGATGGCACGATCCACGATTGGTTCAATCATCGGCACGTCCTGGTCGACGATCTTAAAACCGAGATTTCTCATGCTTGCTCCTATCGCGACGCTAACCCAAGCGGTGCTACCGACAGTACGGCTTCATCCGGCATCAATATCGCCGCGCATTCTTCGTCACAGATGGCCTCCGGTGAAGCTTCACCGTGCCCGACGCATGTGCGGCAATGGCCCCCGTTCAGCCGTCGGGTCGACGTCTATCGCGCCCGACCTTGAACCTTAGCCAGCAAAGACTTCCGGATCAATCGTCGCAGACGTTATGACATTCCTTCCCCAAGGGGAAAGGAACGCAGGCGGATCATTCTGCAAAAGCTTTTACAACAACGAAGGAGCGATCGATGCATTTTGCCATGATCGACCGACCACACCTTGTCATCGAACAGCCCTTAGTCCAATGGGCAATTTTCACCCCATTACACTGCGTTACTCACAAGTTGCTTACGCTCGTCGTCAATATGCATTCCCCTATGATCGCCGCCGAGACACTGCCCCACCAACCAACTAAAGTAATTGCAAAACAAGATGTTAACGTTTTGATCAAACAATCGCCAAGAACAGAAAAGGTCAATGAGCATGCGCTTTTCAGGCATTTGCCGACAAACATTTCACAGAGTTATCCACAGACCCTGTGGAATCTCGCAGATAATCCGTTTTTAACAAATGGTTACATTCCAAAACGACATCGCCTTAGCACCACTTGTGGTGATCGTACTGTTTTAGACTTCCCGACACCACGACCCAGTCCTGCACTTGACTCGCTTCCTACATCCCATGATGCCAGCGCATGACATCCACATCATCCGACACAGCCGTTCTTCGCGTCGCCTTATTGAAAGCGTTACCCAAGATTCTCGATTATCTCCCCCCGCTGCAGGGGAATGCGCAGGTGGGCTGTCGTGTCCGCGTTCCCATCGGTAACCGGACGGCGATTGGTTTAATCGTCGGTATCGCCACCAGTAGCGAACTTGAACCACACGTTCTGCGGCATTGCGAAACCGTCCTCGACCCGGAACCACTTTTTTCGGCCGATATGATGGCCTTTCTCAACTGGACCGCCCGCTACTATCACCATCCGCTTGGTGATGTCATTGCAACGGCATTACCCGCGCGACTGCGCCAAGGCGAGCCCGCTGGCATCCCCCCAACCCAGCTGTGGTTCACGCTTGCCACGCCAGCCGATATCCAAACACTGCGCCACCGCGCACCACGTCAGGCTGAATTGCTCGACCGGCTCGCCCAATACCCCGCATGGAAGCCCTTCACCGCCGTGGACTGGTCCGACACATGACACAACCTACACAACATGCCTGCCTTCCATCGGTGTCGCACAATCCCTTGGCGGGTCCAACCCCGAATGCCGCGCAAACACAAGCCATCGCTACGATCAGCGCACACTTCGGTGAGTTTGTCAGCTTTGTGTTGGCCGGGATTACCGGCAGCGGTAAAACCGAGGTCTACCTGCATCTAGCCAAGCAAGTGCTACAAAAGAATCGCCAGGTACTAATCCTGGTGCCGGAAATCAGTCTGACCCCACAGCTGATCGACCGTTTCTTGCAACGGCTGGGCACCGCGATCGCCGTGTTTCACTCCGGCCTTAACGACAACGAACGACTCCGCTCATGGCTAAGTGCCCGAGCCGGACAGGCCAAGGTCATCATTGGCACGCGGTCAGCGGTTTTCCTTCCGCTTCCCGAAATCGAACTCATCATCGTCGACGAAGAGCATGACAGCTCCTATAAGCAGCAAGACGGATTGCGCTATCATGGTCGCGATCTCGCTGTCAAACGAGCCGCCAGCGCCAATATTCCGATCGTGCTTGGCTCGGCAACACCCTCCATGGAAAGCCAACACAACCTTCGAATCCGCCAGTATCGGCGACTCGATCTGCCCTATCGCGCGGGTACAGCGCAGTCACCCACCATACACCTGATCGATCTGCGTCGGCAGTCCATGACCAACGGGCTGTCATCACGGCTATTGCAGATGATCGAAACACACCTACAAGACAACGGCCAAGTTTTGATCTGCATTAACCGCCGCGGCTACGCCCCGGCTGTGATCTGCCAGCACTGCGGGACTGTCATCGACTGTCCACACTGCGACGCGCATATGATTTTTCATACGACAGACAATCAACTCCATTGCCACCATTGCGGTGCCCGTCGCCAGCTACCAAACCGATGTGACGCTTGCGGTCACACGGACCTAGACAAGATTGGGGCAGGAACGCAACGTATCGAGGCGTTTTTGCGCGAACGTTTTCCAAAGGCTGGCGTATTGCGCATCGACCGCGACAGTACGCGGCGGCGTGGCGCGCTCGTGCAATATCTCGAGCAGATTCGTGCCGGCCAAGCACGTTTGTTGGTAGGAACCCAAATGCTTGCCAAAGGACACGATTTCCCGGACCTAACGCTCGCTGCCGTCGTCAATCTGGATCAAGGTTTACTGACAGCCGACTTTCGCGGTCCTGAACGCACCGCGCAATTACTCGTGCAAGTCGCCGGACGGGCCGGACGCAGCTCGCGTCGGGGCGAAGTCGCGATCCAAACCTACCAGCCGAACCATCCGCTTCTGACCACTTTACTCAATAAGGGTTATCAGAGCTTTGCCGAGGTTTTGCTCAAAGAGCGTCAAATCGCCAAACTGCCACCAACCGTTGCCATCGCCGTCCTGCGCGCCGAAGCCAAACAGGCCACCAAGGTCAACGATTTCTTGACAACCGTGGTCGATCAGTGGCAGCACCGGATAGACGGCGTGCACGTCATCGGGCCCGTGCCAACACTGCTACAACGCCGTGATGGATACCATCGGGCACAGATCCTTTGCCTTGCCGAACGGCGCCGGGCTCTGCATGACCTACTCGATCTTGCCGTTGCGGGCGTGCGCGCCGATGCCGCCCGCAACGGCATCCGTTTACAGCTTGACGTCGATCCTCAGGAGGTTGTCTAGATGACGCGATAGCGCCGCTCCCAAGCGCGTGACCAGCGCAAACCGGCGTTGCACGACCGATGGCAACCAAAACAACCTTAGTCGATCTCCTAGCCTAGCCCCCGAATACACGGGTTGGGCCGATACGTTTGTAACGACAGCTCACTTGGTCACGGACAAAAGAAAAGCCGGGCTATCGAAGCCAATAGCCCGGCTTTCCTGAGAATGGCGGAGTGGACGGGGCTCGAACCCGCGACCCCCGGCGTGA
>CAZWQC010000027.1:0-14482 GCA_964635785.1 uncultured Ectothiorhodospiraceae bacterium | reverse complement strand
GACGACGAGGTGGTTGATCATGCGGCGGACAGTCTCGTGGGTAAGACGGCGCTCATCCAATTCGGGATAACGTTCACGGACGAGTTCATAATATTCGGCGAACAAATCGATGGCCAGCAGTTGTTCGATCGACAAATGCCCAGCGCGTAAACCGTCGTCGACATCATGATTGTTATAGGCGATTTCGTCGGCGAGGTTGGTGAGCTGCGCCTCGAGCGAGGCCTGTTCGCCATTCAAAAATCGTTGTCCGACATCGCCAAGCTCGGCTGCCAATGCCGGCGGGCAATGCTTGAGGATGCCCTCGCGCGTCTCGAAGCAAAGATTCAAGCCAGGAAATTCGGCGTAACGCCTTTCCAAAGTATCCACCACCCGCAGTGACTGACGATTGTGCTCGAAGCCGCCGAAGTCTCGCATGCACGCGTCGAGCGCTTCCTGTCCGGCATGGCCAAATGGGGTATGGCCTAAGTCGTGGGCGAGGGCGATGGCCTCCACGAGGTCTTCGTTTAAGGCCAGCGCGCGCGCGACCGTCCGGGCTATCTGGGCGACTTCCAGGGAATGGGTCAAACGCGTGCGAAACAAATCGCCCTCGTGATTAATGAACACCTGCGTTTTGTATTCCAGGCGGCGGAAAGCGCTGGAGTGGATGATTCGATCCCGATCGCGCTGAAACTCGCTACGCCCCACCGGCGGTGGTTCCGCGAAGCAGCGGCCACGGGAGTGCGGGCTACTGGCAGCGTAGGGGGCCAAGTCGGTGCGATGCCGTGGTTGCGTGCCGTTGAGCTCGGTATCGAACGCCATGATGATCAGCCACCGAGGGTGTTATCGAGGCAGGCGCAATCGAAGTCGGCGCTGACCACGGCGTGACCGATGGCGTGCAATAAGACCAAGCGTAATTGGCCGGCGAGCACTTTTTTGTCGACCGTCATGAGTGCACGAAATCGCTCCTGGCTGAGCTGCGGGGGCGGGTTGACGGGTAATCTTGCTCGGATTAACAAGCGCTCGATTCGGGTGACTGCGGTTTCGTCAAGCCAACCCTGGCAAGCCGACATGCGTGCTGCCATGAGCATGCCACAGCCCACGGCTTCACCGTGCAACCATTCGCCGTAACCGACTCCGGTTTCGATGGCATGGCCAAAGCTGTGGCCAAAGTTCAGTAAGGCGCGTTGGCCTTGCTCGCGTTCATCTGCTGCCACGATGTCGGCCTTGATCGCGCAGGATCGGTGAATGGCATAGGCGAGCGCGCCGGGATCGCGCGCCAAAAGTTCGTCGAGATGGGTCTCCAGCCACGCAAAAAAACCGGCGTCGGTAATCGCACCATATTTAATGATCTCGGCCAGACCGGCGCTGAGTTCGCGATCGGGTAACGTCTCGAGGGTGTCGGTGTCGATGACGACGCAACGGGGTTGATGGAAGGCTCCGATCATGTTTTTGCCCAAGGGATGGTTCACGCCCGTTTTGCCACCGACAGCAGAATCGACTTGGGCCAGCAATGTGGTCGGTACTTGCACGAAGTCGATGCCGCGTTGATAGGTCGCCGCGGCCATGCCGGTGATGTCGCCAATGACTCCGCCGCCAAGCGCGACCAACGTCGACTGTCGGTCGTAACGTTTTTCCAACAGAGCGGTGTAAACCCGATCCAGGGTCGTCAGTGTCTTGTATTGCTCGCCATCCGGCAAAACCAGTCGATCGTGCGGCGTTGCGGCGAAGGCGTTATCCAATCGCGCAAGATACAACGGTGCGACGGTTTCATTGGTCACAATCAGAACGCTGCCACGGCGCAGGTGTGCCAGCGGGTACTTGGGATCCCCGAGTAAGCCCCGACCGATGTAGATTGGGTAGCTGCGGTGGCCGAGGTCGACGGTCAAGGTGTGAAAGCATTCGGGTGCGGGATTGGTGTTGGTCATTTCATTCTCTTGGGTTCGGTGCTCGGTTCGATCACGCCGTGGCGTCGAAGGTGGGCTTTGAGGCGTTTGAGCATGATGGGAGCGGGCGTGCTACCGGTTTCCCAGACCAAATCGGCGACTTCCCGATAAAGGGGATCGCGTTCGGCGTTCAAACTCTTTAGTTTGGCGCGGGGATTGGCCACTTGCAGCAGCGGGCGACTGCGATCGTGCCGAGTTCGTTTGAACTGCTGGTCCGCACTGATGTGAAGATAAATGACATAGCCGCGTTGTTTGAGCATATCCCGGTTTTCGGCCCGCAACACGGCACCACCGCCTGTTGCAAGCACGATATCGGCAAGTTGAGTGAGGTCGTCGAGGACTCGGGACTCGCGTTCGCGAAAACCCGCCTCGCCTTCGATCTCGAAAATCGTCGGGATGTCGACCCCAGTGCGGGCGACGATCTCCTTGTCGACATCCCAAAATGGGCGGTTCAAGGCGTGGGCGAGCAACCGGCTGATGGTCGATTTCCCCGCCCCCATGGGGCCGACGAAGAATAGGTTCGACGGGGATTCCATGCGATTATGCGGCTGTCAACAACGCCTCGACCTCGCTGGTCTTGGCGCGACGCATCGGTCGACCGTCGACCGGACTTAAGGGTGGCCGGCGCAAGCTGCTCGGGGACAGCACGACGGCTTCGAGGTCGGCATCGGCGTAAACGAAAAGAACGGCAGGCCATTGTTTGTACCCTTGGGCATCGCGCAGCCGGCGTTCGCTGCTTTGGTAGGGGATTTGTCGATCCATTAGGAAAAAAAGAACCTCTTCGACCGTATCGGCGAACAGGTGCAACGTGACCTGAGAGTAATCGGTTGCGGTGCCACTGAGCACCGCACCAACCAACCGGGGCTGGAAGTCGCGCAACAGGTGCATGGCGCGCAATGCGGCATGGCGGAGTTGTTGTAGCCGAGAGCGGCGCTCCGCGCTGTCGAAGAGGCTTTGGTGCTCGATGACGGCTTTTTCAATCAGAGTATTGCGTGGGAGATCGCTGCGATCGGCCAAACCGAGGCGCTCGGCGGCTTTCAGCTTGGCGAGGCGATAATCCTCCAAACCTTCCTCGACGACGATACGAGCCGCTTCTCGGGCGACCAATTCGCGGTTGCGGGATATCGGGTTAGCCATGATTATCTCCTTGCAGCAGTCAGAACAATTGTTCGGGAATCTCGGCATGACTTGCGGCCTGCCCCGCCGTTGGCAAACTGGTTTCCCAGGGCGGGACGTGGTCGGCGCGGAACGTTTCGAAAATGGCGTTCGGATTGCTCGCAGCCGCACGCAAGCCAGTGTTGGGATCGACACGCACCGTGATCATGCCGGGTGGCGGAGTCAAGCTGTGTTCGGGTCGGTCGGCTAGGGCAACCCGCATGAACTCGACCCATGCCGGCAGCGCGGCGCGGGCACCGGTTTCGTAGTGACCCAGTGGGGCAAGTTTGTCGAATCCGACCCAGGTGGTGGCGACGACATCGCGGTTGAACCCACTGAACCAGGCGTCGCGTTGTTGATTGGTTGTTCCCGTTTTCCCGGCGAGATCGCGGCGCCCGAGTTGCAGTGCACGGCGGCCGGTACCCTGACGGATGACGTCTTGTAACATACTCACGACTTGATACACATTGTCGGCGGCGACGGTACGCGGTGCTTTGCTCCGACCGTTGAGATAGCGGGTTGGATCCGCAGGATTTTCCGTACAACTCGAGCAAACCACGCCGGGATCGGCAACATAAACCTCGGTGTTATCGTCGAGGATGCGTTCGATCAGATAGGGTGTCACGAGATGGCCGCCGTTGGCGAGGACCGCGTAACCGCGAACCATCGCCAACGGCGGTAGGGTGGCGCTGCCAAGCGACAAGGTCAAATCGTGCGGTAACGTGGCAGCATCGAAACCGAAATGCTGAACGTGGTCGAGGGTAAATTCGATGCCGGTAGCGCGTAACAGACGTATCGATACCAAGTTTCGTGAGTTGATCAAGGCGACACGCATACGTGTTGGCCCGAAGAACTTGCTGCTGTAGTTCTCTGGGCGCCAATCCGTGCCGACGGCTTGGTTCTCGAAGACCAGCGGGGCGTCGTTGATGATGCTAGCGGGAGTGAACCCTTTGGCGAGCGCGGCGGAATAGATGAACGGCTTGAAATTCGAGCCGGGTTGTCGATGTGCCTGAGTGACCCGGTTGAACTTGCTGGCGAAGAAGTCGAAACCACCGATCAAAGCAAGAATCGCGCCGTTATCCGGAGACAAGGCCACGAGCGCACCGTTGACCTCCGGAATCTGAGCGAGTTGCCAGCGTTGTTCCGCTGTATCGAAACGCAACCGAACGATATCTCCCTGTGCTAACACGTCACTGACGGCGGCGGGTGTTGGACCAAGGTGATCGACATCGATCTTTCGACGGGCCCAGGCGATATCGGGTTGGCTAAGCGTGACCAATGTGGCATCGGGTATGCGCACGGTTGCCTCGTTTGCAGCGACGGTAATGACCAAACCCGGGGTTAGTCCGCCGACCTTGCCGAAGCCCGCTAAGGCCTCTTGCTGAGCCGCTTTGTCGGCGATTTGATCGGCTGGCAAACGTTGTTCCGAACCACGCCAACCATGGCGGCGATCATAGGCGAGCAAGTTTTCTCGAACGGCTTGGCGGGCGGCATTTTGGAGGCGGTCCTGCACCGTTGTGTAAACGACGAACCCCCCGGTGTAGGCGTGTTCCTCACCGAATCGTTGGACCATCTCGGCGCGTACCATCTCGGCGATGAACGGTGCGTCCAGTTTGATATTCGGTTGGTGCCGTTGTGCGGTCAAGGGAGCGGCGATCGCTTTAGTATAGGTGTCGGTGTCGATTTGCTGTAGCGTCAACAAACGACGCAAGACATAGTTGCGGCGTTCCTTTGCGCGCTCGGGATAACTAATTGGGTTGTAACTCGAAGGGGCTTTTGGCAAGCCCGCGATCATGGCGATTTCCGCAATGCTGAGTTCGGCAAGCGATTTGCCGTAGTACACTTGAGCGGCTGCGCCGATACCATAGGCACGTTGGCCAAGGTAGATCTTGTTGAGATACAGCTCTAGAATCTCCGCCTTCGACAGTTCACGCTCGATGCGCAAGGCCAAAACGATCTCCTTGAATTTGCGAATGAACGTCTTGTCCCGATCGAGAAAGAAATTCCGTGCCACTTGCATGGTGATCGTGCTGCCGCCTTGGCGTTTCTCGCCGGTGCGAACGAGTTCGATGAACGCGCGCAACAAGCCCTGGTAATCGACCCCGGGATGCTCGAAGAAACGATCGTCCTCGGCGGCGAGAAAAGCCTGCTGAACGGTCTGGGGGATCTCGGCGATCGCCAAGGGGAGCCGGCGCTTGCTGCCATACACCGCGATCAATGAATCGTCGGCACTGTAGACCCGAAGAGGGACTTGCAACTCGATTCGGCGCAGCTCCGCAACATCGGGTAGGTCCTTTTGGACCGATCGATAGACAAAGATGACGATGGAGCCGCCGAGCAGCGCGAGTATCAACCCCAAAGACAACAGCGATACGAGCCAACGTTTAGTACGAAGGTAGAGTCGGCCAGGTTTGCTGGATTCGTTGGGGGAGTTAAGTGGAGGCGTTTGCTTTTGCGAATTGTTGCGCATAATCTATGCTTTGCCGAGAGGTTAGAAGCGATAAGTAAAGACGGATGCGACGTGCGTGAAAGATGCTCGTCGATCAGTTCGGAGCCGGCACGGTCAATATAACTTCATATTTCGTCCCTAGCAATTCCGTATTGTGGCCGGTATGATTCGCGCTGTACGTTCGTCAACCTCGTTAGACACCTCGATAGATAGAGGGTTGAGCCAGTGGCCTTTCTAAGCCGAAAGAAATCGAGACTCCTTGGTATCGACATCAGTTCCACGTCGGTGAAACTATTGGAGTTGTCGCAGCAAGACCAGCGTTACCGCGTTGAGAGTTATGCCGTTGAGCCCTTGCCGGCCAACGCGGTGGTGGAAAAGAGCATTGCCGATCCCGATGCCGTAGGCAATGCCGTGCGGCGCGCGAAGAACCGTTCGGGAACCAAGTTGACCGAATGTGTTTTGGCGGTGCCGGCTTCGGCTGTTATTTCAAAGACGATCAACATGCCCGGCAACTTGAGCGAGTTCGAAATGGAGGGGCAAATCGAACTCGAAGCCGATCAGTACATCCCCTATGCCCGCGAAGAAGTCAACCTCGATTTCGATATTGTTGGACCGAGCAAGAGCAATCCAGGCAATGTCGACGTGTTGGTGGTGGCTTCGCGCAGCGAAAACGTCGAAACCCGCGTAGGCGCCGCGGAAGCCGGGAAACTGAACGCGGTGGTGGTCGATGTCGAATCCTATGCGATTGCCAATGCGTGTCGTCTCATTGCAGCGCAGATGCAGGAAGACTTGAGTGGTCGCACCGTCGCTGTGATCGATTTTGGGGCGACCATGACCTCAATCAACGTGCTTGATGACGGTGAGTTGATCTACAATCGAGAGCAGTCGTTTGGCGGCAAGCAGCTGACCGAGGAAATCATGCGTCGCTTCGGGTTGAGCTACGAAGAAGCCGGTCTGGCAAAGCGCGAGGGGGGGTTGCCAGACAGTTACGTACCGGAAGTGCTGGACCCATTCAAAGAAACCATGGCGCAGCAGGCGCATCGGTTGTTGCAGTTCTTTTATGCGGCGAGTCAACACGATAGCGTCGAGCAAATTTACCTTGCCGGGGGTACTGCAACGATCCCAGGGGTCGCGGAACTGCTCGAACAGAAACTTGGGACGCGTACTCAGCTCGCGAATCCGTTCGCCAAAATGTCCATGAGTGCTCGCGTAGACAATGCTCGCCTTGCTGATGACGCCTCCGCGTTGATGATCGCGGCTGGCCTATGTATGCGGAGTTTCGACTGACTATGGCAAGAATAAATTTACTCCCGTGGCGGGAGGAACGGCGGCTTAAGCAAAAAAAGGAATACACGGTTCAGTTCGTCATTTCGATTGCGGCGGCGGGTTTGGTCGTTTTTGGCGGTCTGCAATATCTCAATCAGTCGATCGACTATCAAACCAGTCGCAACCAGCGGCTGGAACAAGAAATCAAGATACTGGATCAGCGGATCAAGGAAATCAACGAGCTGAAAGAGAAGAAACGGCAGCTCGAAAACCGCATGCGGGTCATCCAGAATCTCCAACTGCAACGCCCAGGGATCGTACATTTATTCGACGAGATGGTTAAGACATTGCCCGATGGCGTGTTTATTACTTCGGTGGGACAAAAGGGCAACCAAATCGCGATCGATGGAAAAGCCGATTCCAATGCGCGGGTTTCCTCTTACATGACACGTCTGGAGCGATCGGATTGGTTGGGTACCGCCAAGCTGGACATCATTACTGCGGACGAGATTCAAGGGGTAAAAATTCAGAACTTCAAGTTGGTCGTTCCGCAGGAAACAACCCCGTAATCCTTATCATAACTTCCTTTTCTTATCGTTGGAGTCTTCAATGGATCTCGTCAACGAACTGCAGAATCTCGATCCGAAAGAAATCGGGTTGGCGTCTTTACCTATCCGAATTGGCGCGATTGTTCTGGCATGTGCGGCACTGATCGGTGGCAGCGTGTACTATTTCTGGAAACCGAAGTTCGAGGAGCTCGAACGCCACAAAAAGACGGAAGCGACGTTGAAACAGGATTTTCTGGCCAAAGCCCGAAAGGCGGCCAATCTTCAAGAATACAAGGATCAAGTTGCACGGGTTGAAGTGCTGCTGGCGACCCTAAAGAAACAACTACCAAAAGAGGCGGAGATCCCCGCGCTCATTGTCGATATTTCGCAAACGGCGTTGGCCAGCGGTTTGGAGATTCAGCGTTTCGAGCCGGGGCGGGAAACCAAGCAAGATCTCGGTTATGTAAAACAACCGATCGTTTTACGGATGACCGGTGAATACGAGGAATTTGGCGCGTTTGTGAGTGGGGTGGCCGCGTTGCCGCGGATTGTTACAATCGAGAATGTCACGTTGAAGCCTGTTGCCGATTCCAAGCAAGGGAAGGAGCGTGGAGTAGGTCAAACAGGGGTCACTCTGGCGATGGACGCGATCGCTGCAACGTATCGATATTCTGAAGGGGGTGGCTGATGGGGATCCGCTCAGTCAAAGGTGGCGTCTTTAACATGCTGTGCCATTGGCGCTTGCTGGTGTGTTTGCCGATGGTTGGGGTGGTGGGTGGCTGTGTTTCTGAGGATATGCAAGACCTCGACGAATTCATTGCACAAAAAAATACGATCGAAGGTTCCCACCCGGAACCGATTCGGGAACCCGAACCCTACGTCGCGTTTACCTATCCGGGGCATAACCGCGATCCATTCGATATGTCCGCTATCAAGGCAATGGTCGCGGAACCAGGCGAACCGGAGGCGCCGCGTTGTCCTGACCTGATCGACTGGTCTCGGCCGTTGGAATACCTCGAATCGTTTCCTCTGGACGGCTTGGCAATGGTTGGGACGTTGGAACAAGAGGGGGTGCGCTGGGCACTGGTTAAAACTCCCGACAAGACCATCCAGCGGGTCACTGTAGACAACTATTTAGGATTGAACCGAGGGCGAATTATGAATATTACGCAAACCAGCATCGAGCTGGCCGAGGTTGTGCCAGATGGTTTCGGTTGTTGGAAGCGACGAGAAAACCAGGTTGCCTTGAGTGACTAGGTGGAGCCATATCATGAATGCGAAAACGAATAATATGTTGGTCCCGCCGGAACGCAGCTTGCCGTTCCAGATCCGATTTGGGGTGGGACTTGGCGTGAAGTTGCTGGCTGTGGTGACGTGCGCTTTACTTGGCACGACCATGGTGTACGCACAAACTAGCGAATACCGACTCGAAGGAGTTGTCGTCGATACCGATCAGCCAGGGGAGGTTCAGGTACGCTTCGAGTTTTCCGAAGCCGGCGCGCCGCCGCAACCAGAGAGTTTCGCGATTACCAATCCGCATCGGATCGCAGTGGATTTTGCGCAAACCGCGAAAAGCGAAGCCTTAGCGAGTTCGGTGCCAGGCGCAGGATCCATCGAGCGCATCGGTTTGGCCGAGGAAGAAAATCGACTGCGTGCCACATTGAGTTTGGTCGATCAAGCGGATTATCGACTGCAACGAACCGATCGCAGCGTTGTCGTGAGTGTGGCGAAGCAGTCTACCCCGGAGGAGACCCAAGCAGTTCAAGCTGCTCCAGCACAGGCTGTTGCCCCCGAAAACGACGAAGCGACGGCATCGCAGGGAGCTGCGGTTGCCCTGATCGAGTCGGTCGATTTCACTTCGTTACCGGGGGAGCGAGTCCAGGTTTTCGTCAAAATCCAGGGGACGGTACCGACGCCACAAGTTTTCGCAACGACCAATCCGCCGCGCTTGGCCATCGATCTTCCCAACGCCCGCAGCATAATGAAAGAGCGGACCCGCAAGATCGAAATGGGCAATGTGCGTAGCATCGGCATGGCGGAAGTCAAGGATCGCGTCCGTCTCGTCGTGAATCTTGGCGATGACGTGGATTACGACACGCAAGTGGGTGCCGATGGCATCCGTATCACGATGGGGCCACCCGGCATCGAGCGGACCGATGACTCGGAAATGGTCGACGCGTTGCGGAGCGAATCGGCTCGCGTTGCCTCGGCAAGTCGTCGCAGTGATGGCAGTGGCGACGAACGTGTAGGGCCGCAAGTCGAGAACGTCGATTTTCGTCGTGGGGGCGATGGTGGGGGTCGGATTGTGGTCAAGCTGTCAGATGCCCAGGTTCCCGTTGATATCCGTCGGAAACCCGGCGGATTAGTGATCGACCTGTATGCGGTCGGGCTCTCGCAAGATCTGGCGAAGCGGCTGGACGTGACGGACTTTTCGACACCCGTGCGGCATATCGAGGTGTTGAAGACCGTGACGGGGGTGCGGATGGAAGTGGATGTGGCGGGAGAATTCACCCACATGGCCTACCAGACCAACGAGCGATTGACGGTCGAGGTCAACGAACCCGTGCAGCGACGTGCAGCCGATGCGGAGAAGGACGTTTTTGATTTTACCGGTGATCGATTGTCGCTGAATTTTCAGGACATCGAGGTTCGGTCGGTGCTCCAGCTCATTGCAGATTTTACCGGCTTCAATATTGTTGTCAGTGATTCTGTCACTGGTAGTGTGACCCTGCGGCTGCAAGACGTTCCTTGGGATCAGGCATTGGACATCGTGCTGAAAACCAAAAGTCTTGGCAATCGCATGGAGGGCAACGTCATGCTGATCGCCCCCTTGGATGAAATCGCAGAGCGAGAGAAAAAAGAAGCGGAAGCGCGACGGCAGCAGGAAGTGGTGGCGCCGCTGTTTACTGAGTTCGTAAAGATCAACTATGCCCGCGCGAACGACATCGTCACTTTGATCGAGGACCGGCGTGGTCGTCGCGCCGTTGGAGACCAGAACATGCGCGCGGACGATCAAGGCCATTTGTTGTCAGAGCGCGGCAGTATTTCCGTCGATCAGCGCACCAATACGATCATGATTCGGGACACGGAAGAAAACCTGGAGTTGATACGGCTGTTGATTCGCCAACTGGACGTCCCGGTTCGGCAGGTTCTCATCGAGTCGCGGATCGTCTCGGCGGATAACGACTTCAGTCACAATCTTGGCGTTCGGGCAGGCTTTACGACGGCCCAAGCCTTTGACAATCAACAAGGTGTTGCGGCAATCACGGGGTCAAGTGAAGGCAGTACGACGATCATTGACAGTGCATCTGCGAATGTCATTAACACCGGCCGCGTGCTTCCGGTGGCCCTGCCGGAGTTGGCGGATCGCTTAAATGTCAACTCGCCGTCGCAAGCGGCAGGCAATAACGGTCGTTTTGGGGTCGCCATTCTCGGTTCGGATTTCTTGCTCGACCTCGAGTTGTCCGCACTGCAAGCCGAAGGCCGCGGCGAAATTATCTCGACGCCTCGTGTGATCACCATGGACCAGCAAGAAGCGACGATAAAGCAAGGGGAGGAAATCCCCTATCAGGAGTCTGCCGGTGCCAGTGGTGCGACGTCGACGTCGTTCAAGGAAGCGGCGTTATCGCTAAAAGTCACTCCGCAGATCACGCCGGATGGGCGTATCTCGATGAGTTTGGAAATCAGTCGCGACTCACGTGGGCAAGTGACCAACGGTATCCCGGCCATCAACACCCAGGAAGTCTCGACGACGGTGTTGGTCAACAATGGCGAGACGGTTGTTCTCGGCGGTATCCAAGAACAAGAAAAACGCAGGGACGTTACCAAAATCCCGCTGCTCGGGGATTTGCCGCTGATTGGTTGGTTGTTCCGGCAAACCAGCATCGTCGAAACCAAAGGCGAATTGCTCATTTTCATTACGCCAAAGATCATACACGACAATTTGGTCGCTACCGATGCTTCATCTTGATCCACAGTCTGAAACTATGAGGAGTCCGCGAATGCATTGCGGCAGAATAATCTGGTCAGGAATTACGTACACTTTAGTACTCCTGTTGATTGGGTTGCTCACGGCCTGTGGAGGCGATGAATTCACAGGTACGAATGACGGCGACGTATTCAGTATCGAATTGGTGACCGGTTCGTCCACGCTGGCGGCCAATAGTGATAACGAAATCGATGCGAATGAAAGCACCGTGCTCCGGGCGCAGGTTCTCAACGAGCAAGGTGGCATCATGGCGGACAAGTCGGTTCGCTTCCAAACAACCCTCGGTTCCTTCTCTGCAACCGAGGTGCTGCAAGAAACATCGGTTCGCACGAACACGCGCGGTTTCGCGCAAGTGACGTTGTACAGTGGCGGACGACTCGGCACTGCGAATATTACAGCCAATGCGGGCGGAATCGCGCAAACGGCATCGGTTGAATTCGTGGCCGGTGTGGTTCCGGCAGGTGGCTTGACGTTATCGCCGTTAACTGAGGGTGCGATCTCGCCAACCGAGACCGTCGATGTCCTGGTGGAAGTGACTGACGCGTCGGGAAACGGCGTCCCTGAGCAGACGGTGGTCTTCGATCTCGACACGGACACGGGGGGAAGTTTGAGTGCAGCGTCTGCGACGACGGACGGCTCGGGTCGGGTAATCGTTAGCTATACCGCAGGCGACCGGTCCGGTACCGATCAATTAACCGCTCGATTGGCAGCGGATACCTATGTCGTCTCCAACCTCGTTGAGTTTCAAGTGATCGGCTTGGTCGATCAGGTTGAGCTGACCACTGGGGCCGATTCGATCATCGCGAATGGCACTGATTCGGTTGTTGTTCGGGCAAAAGTGACCAACGATAGTGGTGGCCCGTTGATTGGCGAGCCAGTTCGCTTTGATACAACCCTGGGCGAATTCATCGGTGGGGAACCGGGGGCCACTCGGCGGACGGTGCTGACCGATAATCGTGGTCTAGCGTTTGTCGAGTTGCGTGCGGGAACGCGTGCGGGGACGGCGACATTGACCGCTACGGCATCCGGCATCGTGGGTTCGGGAACGGTCGCTTTCACCGCCGGCCCGACTGCCGGTGGTTCCGGGAACAACCCGCAAGGTGGCATTAGCGCGTCGGCTGACGACGACGTCCTTGCTATCAACGAAGCAACAGATATTCGCGTCCGTGTGCTGGATGTCAACGGGAACGCGGTGGTTGGCGAGTCTGTGGTGTTCAGTATCGAGACGAATCTCAGTGGTAGTGAGCTATCGGCGGCTAGCGCGACGACGGATGACAGTGGTGAGGCACGCGTGACTTACACTGGTGGTGAACTCAGCGGTATCGACATTGTTTTGGCGCGGAGTGCGTCCAACGGGGTTAGCGCGAGTATCCCGGTTAACGTGCTCGATATGTTCGACGGTGTTTTGGGAGTCCAGGCGAAAAGAAGCATTGATCCAGACGAAGCGTTAACAGAATCTGTGGATGTACTCGCTGGTGGAGGCACTGATTACACGTATGACTTGGTGGCAACTTGGGTGGATGCCAGTGGTCGGCCGGTTCCGAAACAGCTTGTTCGCATTATTGATGCTGCGGTAAGTGAGGTCGATCGGGAGTTCAGAGGCGTTGGAAACGTTCAGACTGATGGTGCGGAAACGTTCGTCGCGGCTGGTGGAGAATCGACGTTTACCATCGGTTTAACCGGTGGAGATGTTGCGACCAGAGAGGGTGCCGCTTTCGTGATTGGGATTTGTGAGGTTAAGGACGAAGATGAACCGTGCATCTTATTGTTTAACGAGATTGTAGAAACAGGGACGCTGCCTTTGACGGATGTGTCAACAATGCTTGAACCTGGTGTGGAGTATGAGTTTTTTGTCCAGGCGACGGCGGGCAGTTGGGTTATCGAGGCCGCTGAGGGAGTCATCAAAACGCCTCAAGATGTGGAAGTAGGGCGTGGTGAAACGAATCCGAGCGGGCAATTGCGTCTTGAGAATTTAACGCCGGTGGCGACGACGGGATTCAAGACATTTAGAGCGGAACCTTTTGTTGCAGAGTCACCCTCACCAGACAATGTTGCGACAGTCGTGTTTCGGTCAGGATCGCCAGCCAGTCAAGCCGTGAGTGCAGAAAGCCCGATGTTTGCCAATGGTTCGAACTTTTCTCGCGTTGTCGCAGAAGTACTCGATGCCAATGGTAACCGTGTCGATTCGCAAACAAACGTGTTGTTTGCAACGACGGCCGGTGAACTCATTGTCCCCACCGGTTTGACGAGCGGCGGCATTGCAACAGCTCAACTTATTTCGCCGGTGACCGCGCAGGAAGTGACGGTGACGACGACTCTTCCGGATTATGAAATACCCGTAGCAACTACGACAGTTAGCTTTTTAGCAGTGGATCTCACCTCCATCGAAGTCATCGACGCGGCACTCACCGGTGAAAACACGGGTGATGCCGGCGAGGGCGATGGTGAGGATGGCGCAGGCGATGGCGGTAGTGTCGGTGGGATCGGCGCGGAAGTCGTCAAGACCTTGCAACTGCGGCTACGGGACGCTCAGGGCGTTGGTATCTCCGGTGAAATCATCACCTTCGCAACGACTGCCGGTACGCTTGGCGCCCGTTCTGTGACCACCGGCGAAAGTGGGATTGCCTCCGTCCAGTTCATTCCTTCCTTTACCGAAACGGCGACCGTGACCGCGAGTTATGGACAGATTCAGCGCACGGTCAGCGTCAGCCCATCGCTTTTGACCGCGCCGGCGACCCTCGCCTTAGCGACCTCCGCGTCGAGTGTAAATTCCGATAGCTCGGATCGAGCCAACGTTACGGCCTTCGTGCTCGATGGCAACAATGCCGGTGTGATCGAGCAAGAAGTGGTATTCAGCGCCTCGGGTGGGCAATTGAGTTCCGCGTCGGCAACGACGGATTCCGAAGGCCGTGCCACGGTGGAATTCCATGCGGGCAGCTTGGACCGCAGCAACAAAGTCGTCACCGTAACCGCGAGTGTCGGCGGCCTCACGCGGCACATCCCGATTCAGGTCACCGGGAGCACCGTCAATCTATCGGTCACCAAATCGGCCATCGCCTCGGACGGTAGCGAGGTGGCGGAGATCGAGGTGCAAGCGCGCGACGCCGGCAATAACCCCGTTTACGATGTCGAGATCTGCGCGAATACGCTGAGC
>CAZWQC010000026.1:8821-14701 GCA_964635785.1 uncultured Ectothiorhodospiraceae bacterium | reverse complement strand
GACATGAAAGATCGCAGCGATAACGAATGCCACGGTAAGCGATGCCGGCGAGCGCTTTGGCAATAGCGCGAAGGAGATTGAATCGGTTGGGTGTGGGCAGGTCATGATTTAGGCGGTATTCAGCGTGGTCAAGTAATCGAGAAACTGCGCGGCAATGTCAAGCCCGTAACACGCATCCAGCTCGCGAACGCAGGTCGGGCTGGTGACATTGATCTCGGTTAAATACTCACCGATCACATCGATGCCGACGAAGTAGAGCCCTTTTTGGCGCAAGGTGGGGCCGAGTTCGTTGCAAATATGTCGATCACGGTCGGTGAGTTCAATGCCGACGCCACGACCGCCGGCAGCGAGATTGGCTCGGGATTCGCCAGCGGCGGGAATGCGGGCCAATGCAAACGGAATAGGTGTTCCACCGATTAACAAAATGCGTTTGTCCCCGGCTGTGTAGTCAGGGATAAAACGTTGTACCATAATCGCCTCTCGACCGTGACTGGTCATGCTCTCGAGGATTACGGAAAGGTTGGGATCGTCACGGCGGAGCCGATAGATCGATGCGCCGCCCATGGCATCCAGGGGTTTGATGACCGCTTCGCCATGCTCGGTGAGGAATGCTCGACATTGGTCAGATTCGCTGGTCACTAAGGTGGGTGGGCACAAACTCGGGAACCATGTTGCCGCCAGCTTCTCGTTAGCATCCCGCAACGCTTGGGGGCGATTCGCGATGAGGGTGCCGTTCGCCTCGGCCAAATCGAGAATTTGCGTGGCGTGAAGATAGGCCATATCAACCGGGGGATCTTTTCGCATCAGAATGATATCGAGGTCGGTCAGCGGTTTGAGCGAGGGTTCGCCAAGTCGATACCATTCGTGCGGATTGTCGTTTACCGCGAGAGAACGCATTCTGCCGATGGCGGTGCCGTTGTTGATGCCGAGATCGGTTAGTTCCATAAACTGGAGTTCGAAACCGCGGCGTTGGGCAGCCAATAACATGGCAAAGCTGGTATCCTTATGGCGCTTGATTGTGGCGATGGGATCCATCACGATGCCAAGGCGAATAGGCATGAGTTCTCCTGCGATGAGTCGGATATGGATGGTGCGGCGCGGGTCGGTGTTTCTTGCTATTTTGCACGAGAATCATTACGACCGGTTCGGCTGTGAACGCTGCTACAGTCTTAAAGCTACCGCTTTTCGTTGCGAGAATAAACTGCTTGGGTTAAATTTTGGACCGTGGTTGCTCGACCAAAAACATAGGTGATATGGCCGTGAGCGAAGAAAGTGAATTTGGTGGCATCGCAGAAGACGAAGGTTTGGCCCGCACGGTAATGGTTATCGATGATAGCAAGACAATACGGCGTACCGCGGAGAGTTTACTCAAGAAGCAAGGATGCAATGTCATCACGGCTGCTGACGGTTTCGAAGCCCTGTCGAAAATCGCCGAGTTCAAACCCGATATCATCTTTATCGACATCATGATGCCGCGCTTGGATGGTTACCAAACCTGTGCCTTGATCAAGAACAATGTCGCGTTCAAGCAAACGCCGGTGATCATGCTCTCTAGTAAAGACAGTATTTTCGACAAAGCGCGCGGAAGGATGGTCGGTTCGGAGCAATACTTGACTAAACCCTTTACCAAAGAGGATCTGGTCGGTGCAATTCGGCAATATAGCAAAACCTAGTTGGCCGGATCGGTCGGCGCGATCATTCGGTCTTGATAACCCTCGGAGATGGACGCCATGGCGCATATTTTGATTATCGATGACTCGGCTACCGAACGTCACGTGGTGAAATCGACGCTTGAGAAGGACGGTCACCAAGTCAGCGAGGCGAAGGATGGGGAAGAGGGCTTGCAAAAGGCTCGGGAATTGAAACCCAATTTGGTGTTGATGGATCTGGTGATGCCTGGCGGGGTCGATGGGTTCAAAGCGATTCGGCAACTTCACGCTAGCCCAGAGACCGGCAATATTCCGATTATCGTGGTGAGTTCCAAGAGCGAAGAGACGGATAAGGTGTGGGCGATTCGGCAAGGTGCTGCGGACTATCTCGTTAAACCGGTAAACAAGTCCGTGTTGAAGGAGAAGGTGAACGAGCACGTCGGCAAGACCGGTGGCTAGTGCCGCAAGGTCTTTAGGCGTCGAGAAGGGCTTGGATTGATTGAGTGCCGGTATCCATGTAGCGCTGTCGAGTGCCGGGATCTTTATTGGGATGCTCAACGAACACTTACGGATTGGGATCGTATGCATGCGATTGGGCACCGCGTCGTGCGGGCAGGCTCATGCCGCTAGCATGCACTGCAGGGATGGCGCGTTATTTGTCGAGTAGATGAAGAACACTTACGTGGGGTTGCTTGAGTGGTGATGCCGGTAGGCGACGGGGTGATTGTCGTGGGTGGTTCGGGAGGTGAATTCAAGTGGTTGAAGTTCATCATCCGTTCACCCGAGTTTGGTAAGTTGATCAGAATTCGGAGAAGGATGCCATGGCGCATATCTTGATTATCGACGACTCAGCAACCGAGCGTCACGTTTTTAGAGCAATGCTAGAGGGCGAAGGCCATCAAGTGAGCGAAGCGACGGGCGGCCAGGAGGGCGTACAAAAGGCGCGGGAACTCAAGCCCCAGGTCGTTTTGATGGACTTGGTGATGCCGGGGATGGATGGTTTTAAGGCGACTCGGGAATTGCATAGCGACGATGCAACGAAGAATATCCCGATTATCATCATTAGTACGAAAGACCAGGAAACCGACCAGGTGTGGGCGGCTCGGCAGGGTGCGGTGGATTACCTTGTCAAGCCAGTCGATCGCAACGAACTCAAGAAGATGTTAAAGAAGCATCTTGGGTAGTTCGGTCGGAATCGGACAATACTAGGGGCGACTAAGGGGTGTGCTGATGGCGTCAAACGACGATCTTTCGTTGGGTCAGGCTTGAGGTGTCTTCTGTGGTGTCTACTGAAGGGGATGGTTTCGCTGCGCTCGGTCGTTTGCACGATGAGTGTTTGGCGACGGCTAAACAGATTCCGGAAGAAAGGCGTGCGACCGATAAATGGAAAGGCGTTCTATTTGGCTTGGCAGGTCATGAGCTGTTAGCGCCGATGGCAGAGGTTTCGGAGATCACGAAACCGTTGCCGTTCACAACGATACCGGGAACTAAGGGATGGGTGCTGGGTATTGGAAATATCCGTGGTGATTTGTTGCCAATCATCGATCTAACCGGCTTTCTGCTGAGTAAAAACATCTGGATCGGAGAAGGTGAAGGGAAATATCAGCGCGTTTTGGTGATTCGTGGCGAAGGATTGTACGTGGGTTTGCTCGTTGAGTCGGTCATGGGGATGAAGCAATATGAACCCGTTCAGCGAGAAGAGGAAAGCAAAATGAGTGTGCCTGCGCTGAGAAAGTTCCTGGATGGCGCCTATAAAGATGGTGTGAAAGCCTATCCTGTGTTTCGACTTAGCCGTTTGGCAACGGACGATGCGTTTGCCGAGGTGCAGGAAGAGTGAGTTGGCGTGTTCACAGACGCAAGATTGTCGTGTCGGATGAACGAGTAGGAAATCGCTTAACTCGGTCGGAGAGTGGTGCATTTTCGCTGTGAATACCGATAACAAACCAAGTGATAACGGAGAATTTGAATGAAGGTACCCGCGATCGGTAGGCTTTTCCCTCGTGGAAGTGGGTCGGCATATGTCATGCTGGGGGCGCTGCTGGTTCTGTTTATTGTGCTCCTGGTCGCAGCGTTCTTGTTTGCCAGCCAGCAGCAAGAACACAATCGCTCCCATACCCGTCTGGCGAGTGAGTTGCGGCTATTGTCACAACGTATTGCAACACAAGCGATCGAGGCTGCCCGTGGTGAGAAGGAGGACGCATTTCTCAGACTGAATTCGCTCCGAACGGAATTTCAGGCGAAACTCGACGATTTGCGCAAGGGGGACGAGAAAACCGGGATGCCGCCGGTGCCGGAAACTGTTCAGGTCGATCTCGACATCGTCGCGGATGGATGGGAAAAGTATGCCAGAGATGCCGATGTAATCTTGAATGCACAAGCGCCGATTGGACAAGCGGTTGACGCAATGGCCGAGGTCGATAAAAAAATGCCGACTTTGATCGCGTTATCCGATGAAGTTGCGCAGTTGATGGTGCGCAACAACGCGAGCGCCGATAAAACCTACTATACGACCTATCAAGCGTTTCTTGGCCAGCGAATGCAGAGCAATCTCCGGCGTATGGGGTCCGGTCGGGAAGACTCCATCGTTGCCAGCGAGATTTTCCTGGCTGATGCGCAGCGCTTCGAAGTGGTGTTGCGGGGATTGATCGAAGGTGATGCAAAGACGGAGATATCGCGCATTTACACGCCGGATGCGCAAAGTCGGTTGAGCGAAGCGCTGGCGATATTCGATGAAATGCGTCCCGGTATCGACCAAATCGTGCAAGCGAGTAACTACCTGCGAAAAGTGGTCAGCTCGGCGGATTCGATTGAAAAAAGTAGTGAAGAGATACTGGTTAGAACCAGCGTGCTGGAGCAGAAGCTTGAGGGGGTAGGGGATAAAGTCTCCAGGTACAACTATCTTGGTTTCGTTTTTGGTGGACTTGCCTTGGCTTCGTTGCTGGGTCTTGGCCTGGTGTTCTTGTGGGATACTCGTCGTCGGCTCGCGGCAACGCAAGCGCAGAACCAACGTAATCAACGCGCTATCTTACGTTTGCTCGATGAGATGACTAACTTGGCCGAAGGTGATCTCACCGTTCATGCCACGGTTACCGAGGACATTACGGGGGCTATTGCCGACTCGGTTAACTACGCGATCGACGCGCTGCGGTCGTTGGTCGCGACAATTCACGAGACTGCAAACGAGGTGTCTACCGCTGCCGAAAACACTCGTGCGACGGCGATGGCATTAACCGATGCCAGTAACCACCAGGCTCGTGAGATCGCGTCGGCGTCCGCTGCGATCAACGATATGGCGAGTCTTGCCGAGAATGTCTCACGGACTGCGCAACGTGCAGCCAGTGTTGCTCGTGAATCGGTGGATAAGTCGCGAGCGGGTTCGCAGACGGTACGCAGTACGATCGAAGGCATGGATGCTATCCGTGACCGGATTCAGGAAACTGCAAAACGGATCAAGCGGCTGGGGGAATCGTCGCAGAAAATCGGGGAGATTGTGGGGTTGATCAAGGATATTGCCGATCAGACCAATATCCTTGCTCTAAATGCAGCTATTCAGGCTTCGTCCGCGGGCGAGGCCGGTCGTGGTTTCGCGGTGGTTGCGGACGAAGTACAAACTCTGGCGGAGAAGTCAGCGCGAGCAACGAAAGAGATTGAAAACCTCGTTAAGACGATTCAGGGGGATACCTCCGAAGCGGTCAACTCCATGGAACAGACGACAACCAACGTTGTGTCGGGGTCGAATCTGGCAAAGGACGCAGGGATGTCTTTGGCCGATATCGAGAAGGTTTCCAACGAACTCTCGGACTTGATCCAAAAGATATCATCCGCAGCGGGGGACCAGTCAAATGCCGCAACCAACGTCTCGGCGACGATGAACGTGATTCAGGAAATTACGATGCAGACCTCCGATGGAACAAACGAGACGGCTGAATCCATCGGTAACCTGACGGAGCTTGCAGCCGAGCTGCGTAAGTCCGTCTCGGGCTTCAAGCTGCCTGGTGAGTTGGGGAGCGACATCGACGCGGGTGTTGAAGTAGCGTCGCGTTAATCTGGCGGCAATGGGACGGTTGACGGAGCGGTTCTGGCGGCCGAACTTCAACGCGCAATGGGGTGTGTACTAAGGTTGGGTCTGATTGCGCTACGATGCCAGCTTGAAGAATTGGTGCGAACCTTTGTGAACTGGGCTATTTAGGAAGGCTGGTGCATGAACGACAACGAATCGATCGAATACAAT
>CAZWQC010000026.1:2685-8811 GCA_964635785.1 uncultured Ectothiorhodospiraceae bacterium | reverse complement strand
GCTTCTCGATGATATTCGGGGGGCTTTGACAAATTACGTCGAGGAAGCGTTTGAGCAAGGAACCAACGACCAGATCGACAAGGTCATCGCCGGTCTTCATCAACTGCGTGGTACCCTGGAGTTGTTGGCAGTTTACGGTGCGGCAAGGATGGCAAAGGAGATGGAGGAACTTGCAGTGGCGGCAAGGTCCGGTGGCTTGGGGAACCGCGAAGAAGCGATGGAAGTGCTCACCTGTGCGTTGTTGCACTTGCCGGATTACGTTGAATACGTCGAACGCGGGAACAGGGATTTGCCTTTGATCGTCATGCCACTGCTCAATGATTTGCGGGCGGCACGCGGGGCAACGTTGTTATCCGAAAGTGTGCTGTTTGCACCCAAATTCGATGCGATTCCTCCCTCGTCTGTAGAGCCGCAGGAACCGGCCACTGGCGAAGATGTTGCGGCCGTGCTATTGGAGCAACGCCGCGTTTTTCAACTCGGTTTGTTGGGGTGGCTGAGAGGAAAGGAGCCAAACGCTAACCTCAAGCGAATGGGGTATGCGCTCATTAAGCTGCAAAGAGCGACTCCCCCAGGCGAGGTTCGCCGACTTTGGTGGGTTTGCACGGCTGTTATCGAAGCATTGGGTCTGAAATCTTTGGCGCCGAGCGTCAGTCTCAAGCAGCTGCTCGGACAAGTCGACCGCTTTATGGGCAAACTGTTGCGGTTCGGATTGGACAGCGAACACAGCCGACCGCCTGGTGAGCTGTTTCGTAATCTCGTGTATTACGTCGCGGCGTCGGCTCCTCGCGGCCGGTTGGTCAATGCCGTCAAAAAGGCCTATCGCTTACATAAGAAATTGCCGCAGCAAGCCGAACTGGAGGCGATGCGGCGTAATCTCGGTCGGCCGAACGCCGAGCTGTTGTCTTCGGTAGCAAAAGTCCTGCGTGAGGAAATGGCTGAGGTCAATGACCGGCTCGACGTTTTTGCGCATGCCGTTGGTCGCGATGTCAGTGAGCTCGTCCCGCTCTCCGAGCGGCTCCATCGAATCAGCGAGACCCTTGGGATGCTTGGCCTTGGCGAACAGCGCGAGCGGATGGCCGAGCAGTCTGATATTGTTTTGGAAATGGCCCAAGGTCGGCGGGATGCCAATGACCAGGCATTGCTCGATGCGGCATCGATTCTGCTCGAAGTGGATACCTCGCTCAATGAGTTCGCGGAACTGCGTACCGACGCCTTGCGCGGTGCAGGCTCTCCGGACGCGGATATGAGTCGGGCGGCGTTAAGCGAATACCGTTTGGTGTTGTCGGCGACGATCCGCGAGATCCTGGCGGAAATGAAACAGGCCGAAACAACGGTTCTCGAATATATTGCCGTGCCTACAGAGATTGCTCCGCTACAGCGCGTTGCAACGATGTTGCAGCATGTCGAAGGCGCAGTAAAGTTAATACCGATTCCCTCTATCCTGCCTGTATTGTCCGGTATCCAAGGGTATATCCAGCAAGTTGTCGATGGGCGAACAACCGTCACCGATTCCGCCGAACTGGATGCGCTTGCTGAAGCCATTACCTGCGTTCAATATTATCTTGACTCGTTGGAGAAAAAGCGAGGCGATGACGCTGCGGTGTTGCAGGCTGGCCTCGTTGCCGTGGATAAACTGAACGGGAAATTGAGTGGTGTACACGATGCGGAACCAGCGCTGCCGATGCAAGTTGGCGATGCCCGGCACGATCCTGTCGGGCTCGAATTGGAGCGCTCGGCGGATCGTCATAACAATGCGGTTGACGCGGCGGTTGGCAGTTCAAAGAAACCGGTGTCCGTGGTCGATTCAGTTGTTCCGCAAAAGCCCCCGGTGATGCCGGTGGACGGCGAGACGCCGGTGCATGACGGGACGCACGAAGCGGAGGTGGGCGAGACGACCATCTTGTTAGCGCCTGATGAGGTCACTGAACTTAGGAATGGTGCTGCGGTGGACGCGAGCCCTACCAGTCCGGTGGTAGCCAATATCCAGGAAAGCACCGAGTGGGTTGTCGAATTGGGTGATGAGGTGATCGCCGGCAACGAGGGAGGGGCGGTCGAGGATGAGTCCGAAGGAGACACGATCGGTGTTACGTTGGATATCGATCAAACCGCCGATTTGGAGCAGGCCGTCTCACCGGAGGGTGCTGTCCGTTTGACAGTGGATGAGACGATCTCGCTGGGTGTTGGAGGCGAAGTCGAGGAGATACCGGCCGTGGCCGCGCTGGGTCGTGATCAGGCGCATGGCGTGCTGCTGGTTGAACCCGAGGAAGCCAAGTTGTCACCTCTCGGTGAGGATATCGATGAGGAGATGCTTGAGGTTTTCACGGAGGAAATGGACGATGTTTTGGGCCAACTGCAAGAACTCGCTCCGCAATGGCAAAAAGATTTAGAAGACCAAAGCGTTTTGACAACGATTCGGCGCGGTTTTCACACACTCAAAGGCAGTGGCCGTTTGGTCGGTGCGCAGCTGATCGGCGAGTTTTCGGCGAAGCTGGAGCGCCTTTTGAACCAAGTTTTGGATGGTACCGTACCAGCGGCGGAGGAGATCGCCATCGAGGTGGTGGCGGCGGTGGAGTTGCTGCCGGCCATGCGTCAGCAACTCGTTGACAATACGATCGAGGTACCCACCTTGGGACAGGCGATGGCTCGGGTCGACGCAATGAGCCAGCCAGAGTATTGGCAGGCACCGCCTGATGGACCCCAAGGACCGGGTGGTCTGCCGTACTCAGCAAACATGACTGGTGAGGCGGGGGGTGTGCTTGATCGCGTGTCGACTGTCGAGGTCACCGATCGGGCCGATTGGCGTGGCGAGTCAACCGGTTGGATCGAGCGGAACGACGGTATCAATCTGATCAATGATAGCGAACGGTTTGCGGCGACTGGGGAAGCGGCGACCGGGTATGCAGAGGAAACGGAAGGAATCGTTTTCGTCGATGGAAGGGCGATCGAAGCGCTCGAAACGTCGAGTTCGGATCTGGACGAAGCAGACCTGGAATGCGGTAATCCGATCGAACTCGAGGATGCAGTTGCAACGGAAGTCGCGAAATTGGATGCCGGTGACGACGCCGTGCCGAGTGATGAAGAAAAGCAAGGGACAGTGAGGAAATGGATCGATCCGGAGCTACTGGCTATATTTTTGCCAGAGGCAAGTCAGTATGTCGATGCACTTGCACAGATCGTGGCACACGCAAGAGCGACTGGGCGGGTGGAGTTCTCCGATCAGCTGATGCGCGTGTTGCATACGCTGACTGGTGCGGCGAGAACTGCTGAAATCGAAGAAATCGGTTTTCCAACCGGCGCGATGGATAAGCTCGCGCATGCGCAACGGGGCAATGGTGCGGTCGATTCAGATGCGACGTTGACCTTGCTCGAGCGGTTGGTCGAACATAATCGACGCGTGTTTGCTTGCCTTGAAGATCCGTCGCTGTCGATGCCGGAGAGCGACGGACTGGTCAGCGATATCGACCGTGTGAAAGCGGCACTACCTACTAGAAAAGATGAATTGGCGGAAAACAAAATCGATGTTGTCGTAACGGCTGAACAAAGTGAACGGGCCGTCATGGTCGAAGAGCGGGACTTGTCAGCGCAAACGCAAGTAATGATTGATGAGAATATATCGTTGAAGTACGACGAGATCCTCGCCGACAAGCAGAGAGAGAAAGTGGATACGAGTGCAAATAAAGAGCCCGCTCTGCTCGAGATTTTTCTGGAGGAAGCAGAGAGTTTGCTCGAGGGCATCGAACAAGAACTTTCGGTTTGGGAGGATTCGCCGAATGTGCTCGATTCCCAGGATGCGATCGAAAGTGTGCAGCGGTATTTGCACACGCTCAAAGGCAGTGCACGGATGGCGGAGTTCGGCAATATCGGCGATTTGAGTCACGCCATCGAAGACTGTATCAATCGAGTGATCGAGGATGGGGAAGATGTGCCGGGCACCATCTTCGAGCTGTTACGGTCGGGTGTAGATGAACTGGTGACGATGAAACAACAAGTCAACGAGGGCTTACCGGTTTATCCTGCGACAGGGCTGATCCGTCGCTTGCGCGCGCTTGATATTGCAGACGCGCAGGGCCTTGCACCGACACCACCGGTTCAAGCACCGGTGGTGTCGGGCGACAAAGGACCGGTTCCTGCCGAGGCTGCCGAGGTCAATGTGCCCGTGGACGTCACCACCGAGAAAGACGAAGAGATGCTCGACGTTTTTCTCGAGGAAGCCAAAGTCATCCTGGAAAGTTTGGAAGCCCACTTCGTGGAATGGGAAAAGCCGCCCTATGCGGGGGCGGCGTTGAAGGAAATCCAGCGCGGTTTGCACACTTTGAAAGGCAGTGCTCGCATGGCTGGCTTCGCCACGATTGGCGATTTAAGCCATGCTGTCGAGGAGCGTTTGCTCAAGGTGTCACGCGAGGAAGAGATTCCCGGAAACGAGCTTTTTGTAATAGTGCAGGCGGTGTTCGATCGATTAAACGGAATGGTGCAATCGATCGAGAATCGAGAGTCGGTGACGGGTGAGCCACAGCTGATCGATGTGTTGCATGGAAATGCGCCCGTATCGACGATCATGCAGGCCGGTTATCGCGACGTTGTTGAAACGCCGGTCGCTGAGCCGATCGAGGCACCAAGAGAAAAGAAATTGGATGCCATACGGATTCGGCCGGAATTGGTTGATAGTTTGGTCAATTTCGCCGGTGAAGTGAATATTTATCACTCTCGGCTAGGACAGCTGATCAACTCGTTCGGCGTTAATCTCATTGAGCTCGAGCAAACGATCAACCGGTTGCAGGACCAATTGCGACGATTGGAGATGGAAACGGAAACTCAGATCATGTCGCGGGTCGAGCTGGAGCAACCTCTCTTGCCAGAAGGGAAGGAATTCGATCCACTGCAAATGGACCAGTATTCGACCATCAACCAGCTTTCCCGCGCTTTGAGCGAGTCCATCGACGATCTTAGTGACTTGCAAAAATCCCTTTCGGATTTGACCCGGGACTCGGAAACGCTCCTTGTTCAGCAGTCTCGGATCAGCACCGATTTGCAAGACGGGTTGATGCGAACCCGTATGATGCGTTTTGGCGTCATGTCGTCCAACCTGAAGCGTATTGTTCGGCAGACGGCGCAAGAGCTCGGTAAGCAAGCGGAACTTGTGGTGACAGGGGAACAAACGGAATTGGATCGGACAGTACACGAGCGCATGTCCGGGCCATTGGGCCATTTGCTGCGTAATGCGTTATCGCATGGCATCGAAACGCCGGCCGAACGAATCGCCGCAGGGAAACCCAGTGTCGGTCATATCAATGTATTTGTCGTTCGGGAGGGTGCGGAGGTCGTTATTCGTGTCAGCGATGATGGCCGCGGGATGGATCTCGATGCGATTTATCGCAAAGCGGTGAGCAGCGGTTTGGTGGACGAGGGTGTTCGTCCGGCGGATGACGAGTTACGCCAGTTGATTCTTGAGCCCGGTTTTTCGACGGCCAAACAGGTCAGTCAGGTCGCCGGTCGTGGTGTCGGTATGGATGTTGTCAATAAGGAGGTCAAGCAGCTGCGGGGCGTTCTTAGGATCGATTCGGAGTTTGGCAAGGGCACGACGTTCTCCATTCGCTTGCCGTTTACATTGGCGATTAGCGATGCGCTTTTGGTCGAGACTGAGGAGGATCTGTACGCGGTGCCGATCGCCAGTTTGGAATACGTGGTTCGAATCGAGCCCCTGGCGCTTGGCAGGTTGTATGAGGAAGCGCGGCAGCGCAACGATCAATATCCGAGGTACCGCCACAAGGGGCATGACTATGAAGTTCGGCATCTAGGCAGTCAGTTTGGCGGTGCCGCACCGAATATCGAGCAACTGCAAACGAAATTACCCATGTTGTTAGTGCGTTCCGGGGAGCAACGGGGTGCCTTGCTGGTTGAACGAATTGTTGGTCGCCGCGAAGCGGTGGTCAAGCCGTTGGGGTCGCAATTGGTCAAAGTTCAGCGAGTCGCGGGGGCAACCATACTTGGGGATGGGCGAGTCGTATTGATTCTGGATATTCCCTCGTTGCTGCGTGGTGTCGGGGCGAAGGGCAAGAAAGCTCAGCCGAGTATGCGAGCGCAAGAACAGTGCATCTTGGTGGTCGATGATTCGATTACGATTCGCAG
>CAZWQC010000026.1:0-2675 GCA_964635785.1 uncultured Ectothiorhodospiraceae bacterium | reverse complement strand
CTCGAGACTTCTGGAAAAGAACAATTACAAGGTAGTGACGGCCAAAGACGGCTTGGATGCGGTTGGTGTTTTGCAAGAAGTGACACCCGATCTGATTATGCTGGATGTGGAAATGCCGCGCATGGATGGTTATGAACTCGCATCGCAGGTGCGCAACGACCCGCGGATGCAAAACATTCCGTTGGTGATGGTGACGTCCCGGGCGAAAAGTGACAAACACATCGGTAAAGTGCGTGAGCTTCGTATCGACCGCCTCCTCGGCAAACCCTATCAAGAATCCGAGTTGTTGGAGGCTGTGCGAGAATTGCTTCCCGACCGCAATCGACCAGCGAAAATCGCTTAAAAATCCTCAGGTTCGATACCAATGGTAGACGATTCACGTGTCATCAAGTGCTTAACTATCCCGCTTGGGTCTAGAGTGCTCCTGTTGCCGCAAACGGCAATGTGTGAGATTGTTCGTCAGCCCAATGTCGACCGATCGGTGTCGTACGGAGTCGATTGGGTGATCGGGCAGCTACCCTGGCGGGGATTTACCATACCCGTCGTTGAGCTTGAGCTGTTTTGTGGCGACATCAATCCACGCAATCCGATGGCTCAGGCGATTGTGATCCATACCATCAAACAAAGGTTTTTCGATTTTTACGCGATCGTCTCCGCGCGGATTCCACAGCCCGTCAAAGTGCTGAGCGGGAACTTGAAGCAGGCCGATGAGCCGGATGCCTGTCCGCTCGCAACGATGTCCGTGGTATTTCAACATATCTTGCCAAAAGACCGAAACGAGAATGAGCAAGCGTCAGTTGGACGGCAAGATCCGGTGGCGGTTGCTTTGCACGGGCAAGAACTGATCATTCCCGACTTGGCGTTGTTGGAACGAAATCTGGGTGATGTTTTAGCTCGAAAAGCCGCTTAACTCGTGTGTTGATACGTTCGTACGTGGCTGGTAGGGGAGTTTAATTGCCCGATGCGCTATTGGTCGTGATGGTGAGGTTCGTGGTGTTTTGCAACCGATGGTCTTTTTGTTTGCTCTAGCACGACGCGGTTACTGAGTCAAGTCTCCCCATGCCGCCTGCACCAGCGTGATTGCGCACAGTGCCGCCGTTTCGGTGCGCAGTATTCGCGGTCCGAGGCGCAGTTGTAGGACATCGTATCGGGTCATGTCGGCTAGCTCGTCCTCATTCCAACCCCCTTCCGGACCGATCAACACTGCCACGGGATTCTCCGGTGGCTCAATCTGAGTGATCTTTCTTGTGCCTTGCGGATCAAGTGCTAGCGCCACGCGATAGGTTTCGGTTCGTAACCACTCCGCGAGTGTCAGCGGTTCGGCGAGTGCGGGTATTCGACTGCGCCCACATTGCTCGCATGCGGAAATCACCACGCCCTGCCAATGTTGTCGTCGACGTAGCAGACGCTCGGTACTCGGCGATTGGCTACCCCGGTTAGCCAAGATCGGGCGAATGCTGGTCACTCCTAGCTCGACCGCTTTTTGCATAATGAAATCCATCCGTTCGCCTTTGGCAATGGCGGTGCCGAGGACGAGTTGCAGCGGCGATTCGGGCAGTCCGGGTTGCACGGTATCAATCCGAGCGGTTGTCAGTCTACGGTCAATCGAGGTAATGGCCGCGAAGTAGTTGTTGCCATCGCCATTGAATAGACACAAGTTGGTGTTGGCGCGTAGTCTTAGCACTTGGACAACGTGATGGTGGGCGCGGGGGTCAAGTGTGACTTGAAAGCCTTCCGTGAGGGTTTGGTCAAGAAAGATTCGAGGGATGCGCATGTGATCGATTCGATGGGGATTGATGGAAAAGCATAACGAGTGATTCCGTTGGACGCATTAGTTTGCACGGTTTTGACCGCCAGGATGGCGCGAGATTGGTCTGACAAAATCCGCGCGAAGAGTCGCAAGTCATCTTCCATGAACCCCCGGGTCGCACAGGTTTTTTTGCGGTTTAGGCGCGACGATGGTTGCACCAACCGATTTGGTCTGGCGATAGGGCTCCCCAACGGGTCACAAACCACCGGCCCCCGCGGTTTACTATTGCCCAACGCCGGTAAGTTGGCGACAATGGCACGGATAAGCTAATAACTCGGCCACGAATCGCCGGCGATGCCGGGCGGCACCGAGTGACGCTATTCAGAGCGCTTCCGCAAAGCCCAACGTGGATCTGGGGGATCCCGTCGCTCAAGTTGGGTCGTTGTGGCAAGCGAAGTTTGGCTTATCGCCTTTGAGCGTCGCGACAACCGTGGTTTGGCGACATTTTAACTATTTTTCTGAAATCCCAAAGACAATCGTACAGGAGAATTGATATGCCTTCGCGTCGAGACCTTGCAAACGCGATCAGAGCTTTGAGCATGGATGCTGTGCAAAAGGCAAACTCGGGACACCCCGGTGCCCCGATGGGTATGGCCGATATTGCCGAGGTGCTCTGGAACGACTTTCTCAAGCACAATCCTGCCGATCCTTCGTGGCCTGACCGTGATCGCTTTGTCTTGTCGAACGGGCATGGCTCGATGCTGGTCTACTCGTTGCTGCACTTGACGGGCTACGACTTGCCGATGGCGGAGTTGCAGCAGTTTCGGCAGCTTCACTCGAAAACACCCGGCCACCCCGAATTCAGTTATACGCCCGGGGTGGAAACGACCACTGGTCCGTTGGGTCAGGGCATCGCGAATGGGGT
>CAZWQC010000025.1:6424-14729 GCA_964635785.1 uncultured Ectothiorhodospiraceae bacterium | reverse complement strand
CGATTGATCGATATTTGGGGGGCGGACCATCATGGTTATGTCCCGCGTGTGCAAGCTGCCTTGCGGGGTCTCGGTGCGCCTGCTGAAAGATTGCAGGTTTTGTTGGTGCAATTTGCGAATCTTTACCGAGGTGGCGAAAAAGTACAAATGTCCACGCGCTCTGGTCAGTTTGTGACACTGCGTGAATTGCGCGAGGAAGTCGGACGAGACGCGGCGCGGTTTTTTTACGTGATGCGAAAGTGTGAGCAGCATCTGGATTTTGACCTCGATTTGGCGAAGTCGCAGTCGTCCGATAATCCGGTTTACTATATTCAATACGCCCACGCACGTATTTGCAGTGTTCTGCGGCAAGTTGAAAACAAAGGGCTGTCGCGTGATCCGGCGCGCGGTTTCGCCGCAATCGAGCGGCTGACAGAACCGCACGAACAGACATTGGTTGCAGATTTGTCGCATTTCCCTGAAGTGGTAAAAAGGGCAGCCCTCGGTGCCGAGCCGCATCAAGTGGCGCATTTCCTGCGGGTTCTTGCGAACGATCTGCATACGTATTACAATGCACACGCTTTTTTGGTCGAGGATGCCGAACTGCGTGATGCACGTTTGAATCTCGTCACGGCGACTCGGCAAGTGCTGGCGAACGGACTTGCCTTGCTCGGCGTGTCCGCTCCCGAGGAGATGTAAATTATGGCGACACGTGGTGCGAGTAAAACGGCCGGCAACCGCGCCGGTTTGCCCGGTTGGCTGATGCTGCTGTTGGGGCTGGGAACGGGCCTGTTGGTGGCGTTGTTTGTTAATATGCTCGAATTGCTGCGACACAGTCGACCGGCGCCAGCGGTCAGTCAAGCAGAAAGTACACCGTCTGCGGTAGCGAATGCGAGTCCTCAATTCGATTTTTATCGCATGTTGCCTGAACTGGAGGTGTCGGTGCCGGAAGACGCCTATTACAGTTCGCCGAAAGTCCGTCCAACGACCGTTGCGGCGATCGATGCCGGTCAAGTGGATGAACAGGATGCCACGCGTCAGCGCGGGAGCGAGCGCTTTTTGTTGCAAGCCGGGTCGTTCAAACAGGCGCAGCAAGCCGATGAGCTCAAGGCGCGCTTGGCATTGTTGGGCATGGAGGCGATCATCGAGCCGGTAGTGGTCGGCAATACGACTTGGCATCGAGTCAGACTGGGTCCATTCGACGATCGCGTTCGAGCCGAACAGGCTCGCGCTCGGCTTGGGAGTAATCAGATCCAAGCGATGATCGTGCGTGAGCCGGGTTAACCGAGCGTCGAATGCTCTTTTGGTGGATAAATTCTAATCAATTCGTAGGGGTGAATACATGGCTTTGGAACGGACTTTTTCGATCATCAAACCCGATGCGACTGAACGCAATCTGACGGGCAAGATCAATGCAATGTTGGAAGAGGCAGGGCTGCGAATCGTCGCCCAGAAACGGGTTCTATTGACCAAGGCACAGGCGGAGACTTTTTACGCGGTGCACAAGGACCGACCATTTTTTGCCGAACTGGTCGATTTCATGTTGTCTGGACCCATTGTGGTCCAGGTATTGGAAGGGGAAAATGCCGTGGCTCGCAATCGGGAGGTGATGGGGGCGACCAATCCAGCGGATGCGGCGGACGGTACGATCCGCAAAGTGTTTGCTCGTTCCATTGGTGAAAACTCTGTGCACGGATCGGATTCTCCAGACAACGCGCTGATCGAAATCGCGCAGTTCTTCTCGGGTAACGAGATTGTGGGCTGATGCCTACAAGGGAGCGTTAGCAGTCGGTACAGCCGTTCTTGCCTCCCTTCCCGCGGGGAAGGGAGGCCGTGAACTTGTTCTGCGAACATTCTTGCAACGATTAATACGTCTCGTTAGTGGAAGCGAGTTCGGTAGACCTCCCCGTCCGGTGCCGGGGGGAGGCGACCGAGCAAAGGGTCATCGGTGTTAGGCGGTTTCCATGGCGTCGTGCAGCTCGGTGTTCATTTGAAAGATGTTGTCCCAAACATAATCGAGGATAGCACAGGCATCGTGTAATGGTTTCACCTGGAAAAAGCCATTTTCGTCTGTGGTCAACAGTGGTGTGTTTCGCTGGTTTTCGCCCTGGCCGAGGGGAGCGCTCAGATCGGCCAAGCTAGCCAAGCCTTTGTGTACGTCGAAGTCGATTTTTTCATCGAGTTTGGTCTGCATCCATTGCTCGATACGATCATCTAGGGTTGATCTATTCAGTGGCTCGGTGCTGGTTAGTAAATGATAGTAACTCAATACGATTTCCTTAAATTCCTCGTCCTCGGCCGCATCGACCAAGGATGTCAATACACCCTCGTTGTTGGCCAGGTTCTTGAAAAAGAGGGTATCGGATACTTGCTTGTGGAAGGCCAGGCGTTTGCTCGAGAACTTTAGGTACTGTATCGACGCATATCCGGCCAAGGCGGCACCAGCGGAAACGGCAGCGAGAACTACCGGTAGCGCGCTGTTGAGCGAGTCAGGATTGATGCCGAGAATACGCACCGCATCCTCGCCGAACAACACCAACAGAATGACGCCGATAATCAACAGTAGACTGGGTAGAATTTTTGCCAAGGTCGCTATGCCCGCTCCGAGTGCAGGGATAATCAGCATAATCAAATCTTTGATGTTCATGCCGAGGCGCACGTTGGGAAACAGCATCTCTAGATCCAAGCGCGGTACATCTTTGTACAAGTACAAATAGAGTTTGCCGGGCTCGAAGGGAAGGCGCGTCAACTTCTGCTTGGTTGCGATAAAATAGTCTTCACCCTTGAATCGGAGCAAAAGTGCGACACGGCCAAGCGTCTCGATGTCGATGGATTTGCGCCACCAAAGCCGACCGAATTCGGTGGGTTTTTGGGTTTGACCACGATGGTAGAAGGCCATGTGTTCGAATTCGTCTAGGCGAACGTTGGTCCGCAGCTTCATCATCGGTGATTCTTCGGCGAGTGCGCGCTCTAACTCGGCTGCGGACAGTTCCTTGAAATTGGCTCCGCGCATGACGTTGTGGAAAGCCTGGACCAGTGCTTGGGCTCGTTCACTGAGTTCGTCAGGTGTTAAAGGCAGTAATTGGCGTGTTTCCCGGTCTGGGTTGAACGGCAAGAAGTTGGTCTTGAGCGTCTCCAAGTGGCTGTGAGAACGAAAATGCAAAAAGGCGCTTAAGATACGAGTGAACTTGAGAAAATCATCCGTTTGCGCGGCGGTTAACCGACCGTCGTTCACGCATAAGTCGATCAGGTCGGTTCGGGTAACGGGAATGAATGCCTCGCGATCTGAGTAAGTGGCCATCAGTCTAAATCCTCGAAATAGGAGCGGGACGTTATTAAAGCCGGTCGACGCGGTGTGGCAACCGAGCGAAACCGGCCGTTTGCAAACTTTCGTTTCTGGCAGTTGCTGTCGCAAATCGTGCATGCAGTGGAGGGACTGCCCCGCGGCTACCGTTGGTGGCGTTTTGCGGTTCGTTGCGGTTGCATCGGCGGGGCATGTCGACCACCAGTCCTCGGAGTCGTCGGGCTCGGTTGTGCTCGGCAAAGCGACAGCCGCGGCGAGGGCGTCCTGGCACAATATGCGCAGGGCAGGATACACCGATCACGGGCAAATTGTTAGCGGCTGCGACCGGGACCGCGGTATCGCAAACCAAGGTTTGCAATTTAGATTAGTAGCGTTCTCTAAACTGATTGACTAGATGAGGAAGGCAAGCTATGCTCGTGGTCAGTTGTTTCCCGATGGTATGGGAAATGGCTACTCCTCCATCCTCCTTTGGTGGTGATTGAGCGCGGTTCTTCGACGAACCGCGCTTTTTTTTGCTAAGGCGTCCTGATAGCTCTTGCGTTTTCGCATTGGCTGAAATACGATCTTTCGTTTATTCCCAACTTGATCGTGCGTCCGAAGGAAATTCTGGATGAAGACCTATAGTGCGAAACCCGAAACGGTCCAACGGGACTGGTATGTCGTCGATGCAACCAACAAACCGCTCGGTCGCTTGGCGAGCGAGATTGCGCGCCGGTTGCGCGGCAAGCACAAGCCGGAGTATACCCCGCACGTGGATACCGGCGACTACATCGTAGTGATCAACGCCGAGAAAGTGAAAGTGACGGGGCGCAAGGCAACCGATAAGCGGTATTACCATCACACCGGTTACGTCGGTCACATGAAGTCGTTTTCTTTTCTCGAGCTCATTGAGCGACATCCCGACCGAGTCTTGTCTCTGGCAGTCAAAGGGATGTTACCGAAGAACCCGCTTGGACGTGCGATGTTGAAAAAGCTAAAAATCTATGCGGGCAGCGAGCATCAACACCAGGCTCAGCAGCCCCAACCTCTTGACCTGTAGCATCGGGATAGCATGATAATGACGGTGGTAGCGAACCAATATTACGGTACTGGGCGGCGTAAGTCCGCGTCGGCACGCGTCTTCCTTCGTCCGGGAAACGGCGATATCAAGGTCAATGGTCGACCTTTGGATGAGTTCTTCGGGCGGCCTACCTACGGGATGATCGTGCGCCAACCGTTGGAAACCGCGCAATTGCTGTCGCAGTTCGATATCAAAGCGACGGTAAGCGGCGGTGGCAATACGGGTCAGGCAGGCGCGATTCGGCTTGGCATTGCGCGAGCCTTGTTGCAGTACGACGAAGCGCTGCGTGGCGAACTGCGCAAATTTGGCTTTTTGACCCGTGATGCGCGTGAAGTGGAACGTAAGAAGGTGGGCCTGCGTAAAGCCCGTCGTGCAACGCAGTACTCCAAGCGTTAGATCATGCGATGTCCGCGCCGAGCGGCGGTTATGTCGTTATCTATTGCGTGGGGCTGGGTTGATCCGGCCATTTTGACCGGGAAGCGATTTCGTGATGTCGTGAACGGTCTTTTGGGTCACGTCAGGACGTTCGGTTAAGTCAGGGTTTTTTGCGTTGTTGCAAACTTGTCGAGCCAAATGCGAACGCCTTCCTCGAGGCGTTGCCGGTCCGACTCGCTGATGCCTTCGGGGTCGAAACGCAAGCGTTGATGTAGCGCGAGAAGGCAGTCGAGGAATTCTTGGTGTGGTGCTTGGATCCTTTCAAGCCAATACCGGACGGATTCACCTGGTGAGCGTTCCAATCCCAGCGCGAGTAATTCGGCAAAAACGACTGACATGGGTGAGGGGGTTGACGGTCCGACGGTGGCAGCTGTTTGTCGTGGCTGCCTTACCCGTTTCCGACCGTACAATCGCCACACCAAAATGGCGACAAGCGGCACAAGAAGTAACCAAAGCGAACGAGTATCGTCGCCATCTTCCGCGGATTTGCGCCAGCGCCAACTCGACCAAAGGTCGTTTCCGTAAGCCCAAAGATCGCTGACCGGTTCCCACCAAGCTCGGTTCTGTTCATCCGCATCAACCCAGACCGCAGGGGTCGTATCCACGTCGATCCAGCGCCCGTCGATATAAGCGATCGCCCAGGCATGGGCGTGACGGCGGCGGATAACGTATTGGTCGGTCCACAAATCCGGTTCTTGTACGGCGTAGCCCACGGCATAGCGTGCCGGTATGCCAGCACTGCGTAATAATAAGACTGTGGCCGTCGCAAAGTACTCGCAATGGCCGGTGCGCCGTTCGGTGAGGAAATCCGCAATCGGGGATCGTTTGGACGAATCGGCCTTCAGCACCAACGAATAGCGAAAATCACGTGCAAAATAGTCTTCGATCGCAGTGATACGCTGCGTTGCTGTTGCTTCAGTCGGGATGATTTCCTGAATGATCTCGGTGAGTAAAGCCGACTCTTCCGTGGGAATCTGAAAATCCGTTTCGCCTGGCCGATGGTCGCGCGGCGTATTGCTTCCCAGGTGTGCGGTGATGTCGATGTAGGGTGGTCCCTCCAATAGTTTGATGACGCCGAGTCGGTTGCGGAGTAGTTCGGCGCCGGCCAAACCTTCGATTGCGACCGTCTCGCCGGGGAGTGGCAATAAACCTTGTCCTTGGTGCAGGTGGCCGACGACGTTGATGTGTGTTCCATCCGCAGCGTCCGTACCAAGTTGCCATGCGCCGACGAGGTGGCTGGTGAGGGGGTGAAACTCGGGCGATTCGGCCCGCCAGGTGCCGAACCGAAAAAACGTGTCGTAACTCGCTTGACGCAGATTGAGGCCAGCGATGACGAGTTGACTCGGTGCCCCGACGCGAAACAGGATGCGTCCGGAGAGTTTTAGTTCGCCGATTTGGCCCAAGGCGGTCCGTTGCTGGTAGGGATCGCGATCCGTGATGTGGCCGATCATCCAATCCATCAGCGTGTTTTCCAGCCACAGCTGGGTGTCGCGCAGGCCCTGCTGGCCGAGATAGGCGAGTATGAACGCGGGCAGGAGACAGGCGATCCACAATCCGACCGGATGCCGACGGGGGCGAACGGTCCACAATGCCCAAGCGATGAGGGCGAGCAACCCAGCGAAGAAAAACGTGTGAGGTTGCATGGCCGTGGCAATCAGACAGGCGAGCAAATAGGGATAACTGAGATCGATTCGTTTGTTGCCGCTTGGATGACCCGAACGACGCAAGGAGAGAAACAGGCTGCGCAAGGCAATGCTGCCCTGCTCGCTGTAGCGCTGTGCTGCCAGTAGCGGAAACAGAATGACCGGCAACCAGATCGCGAGAGTAAACAAACCTGAACCGCTGTATTGCAGGAACAAGTACACGGCAAGCCCTATCAACACCAAGTTGGTCAGATCGACTACGCGATTGAAGTCGCGGTCGGCAAAGGCCCAACGCCAACGGGCACGGGGGGCGGACTCGAGTGTGATGGCAAGGGGAACCGCATACAGCCATAGCTCGGTTTGCCAACCCCAAAACAGGAGGGTTGTGCTCAACAATAACGGTGGCGGGTTCAAAGTCGCCATGCAGCGAGATCCTCGGCGATATGGTCGGGGTGTATGGGGTGTCCGGCGGGCACCGAGGCATCGTCGCCGATCAGCAGAACCCAGACGGGGACTTCGTGCGCCCGCAGTCGGTCCACCAAGGTGCGGCGTTGTTCATCCCACGCCAATAGGATACAGATGCATGCGCTGAGTTCGGCGGCATGCTCGAGCACAACGGGTTCGATGTCGCAAAATGGCCGTTGCGTACACGGTTGAACACAAGCCAACGTCGTGAGCAATTGCTCGACTTGGCCGACGCCACGGCCAGCCGTAAAATGGTAGGCAGTCAGGCCGACAAACATCAAATCAAGCAATGCGTCCGGTCCGTGATCGGCGCTGGCGAGGGAGGCAGCGACCGACACGGCAGTCTCGAAAATCGACTCGGTTTGTGCATGCGCCGGATCAACGAACGTATCCAAGATCAGTGCGTGGCGGGTGTAGTACTCGTCCTGTAACTCCTTGACGACGGGTTTCCCACGTTTGGCCACACTGCGCCAATGCATGAGTTTTAGCGGATCGCCGGGGCGATAGTCGCGCAGACCAACGAACTCGTCTTGGTTTCCGATCGATTGGGCGAGATTGACGCCGCCGCGCTGATATTGACGTGATCCCGGTAGTTGCAACGGGGGGATGGGGTAGCGTTGGGGGAGCACCAAGAGGCGACCCGGGATCTTGTGCGGGGCAAACGCGAAGAACAGGCCGAGAGGATCGGGGCGACCGAGGCGAATCTGCTCGAATTCAACATAACCGCGACGTATCGGCGTAAATGTCATTGAGACTTGGACTTGTCCTCGCGGCGGTATCGCCGGTAAGGCAATCGGGTCGAGATCGCCGCCGCGGCAGCGACTGATCAACCAAAGCCAGCGTGTGTAACCAATGTAGCGATCAAAGCGGTTGTAGTCACGCCATGCTGGGCTGCCGCTTCGGTGCAGGGTGACAAAGCTTGGCCAAACCCGCTTGAGTTCGTCCGCGAGTTGCAGATCGCGCTCCGTGCGTCGACCACGGTTGCGAATGGCAATGGTGTATCGGACCGGTTGGCCAACGGTGGCGTAGGGAGGAAGCTGGCGTTCGCTAAGAAGCCGGGGTCGAAAACGCAGCCCGTTTAACATGGCGACCAGCAAGAGACCGGCAAAGATGGCAAATAGCTGATGTGCCATGTTCTGCCGGGTATCAACCCCGATGACACCGGCGGCGATCATCCCGCCTAGGACGGTTAACCCGGCCAACGTGAAGCGACGGGTGAACCATTGGTTGAATTGGTAGATCGGTCGAAAACCAAGGTAGAACATGCGTCGGATCATAGTGGTCGGCCTGCACTGATTTCCGGTAATACTCAGAATACGCTTGTTTTTCGAACAATGGGAGTTTGGTTTTGCTCCTTTGAAAACCGATGACATGTTCGATCTCCTCTTTCGGCGGGACCGAGCAGCTAAACCGAACGGG
>CAZWQC010000025.1:4992-6414 GCA_964635785.1 uncultured Ectothiorhodospiraceae bacterium | reverse complement strand
GAACGGGTTGAGTTTCTTCGAGATTCTTGCCTTGTTCAGGGAGACCAGGCGACCGTTTCAGGAGATGAGGCTACCGTCCCAGCAAACCGGCCTCAGGTGCCAGGAAACCGATCCCTTGTTTCAGCAAACACGCCAGCAAATGGCGCAACGCGAGCGCGAGTTGACCGCACCGGTGGGTCTCATCAGACGCAACCGGTGGGTTTGGGTAACCCGCCATACTTCGTAATCGGTTTCATCGGGCCGGTCATCCATAACTTAAACATCGCCTTCTGATCTTCGCCACAGAATTTTGCGAATTTGCGAATGGGCGGAACCACGCCGAAATCTTCGTAATAGGTGCGTGCTTTCTCGATCTGGGACCATTGGGTCTCGTCGATATCGACCCCGTCGGCCTGTGCCATCGCCCGGCCGATCTTGGGTGTCCAAGTACTCAAATCGGTGAGATACCCATCGCCGTCACGTTCAGGTAATTGCATTGTTCGATCCTCGGTTAAAACTTACTGTTGTACTCGGATTATCCGCGGCAGCAACAGACAAAGCAAGTCAAAAAACCGCCTTCGAGTCACCCGCACGCTGGGCCGCGACCGCAGAGGTGCCGATGCGCGAATTCCCTTTGGGTTGGCTATTGCGATCAAATCGTTGCCATTTGTAAGGCTTCTTGCTGTCGGGCCAATTGCGATTGGAAGGTCAAACTGGAACGGTTGCCCGATTGTCATCGGAGCGCACAAGGCGAGGGAACCATCATGATCCATCGAAGAGGCAGACAAGGTGAACCAATTAAGTCGACAGAGCAGTCCCTACCTGCTGCAACATGCCACGAACCCGGTTCAATGGCATCCGTGGGGAGATGATGCGTTCGCCAAGGCTAAAGCCGAAGACAAGCCGATATTTCTCAGTATCGGTTATTCGGCATGCCATTGGTGTCATGTGATGGCGCATGAGAGCTTCGCAGACGATGCGATTGCGCGCATCATGAACGAGCACTTCGTCAGTATCAAAGTCGATCGAGAAGAACGCCCCGACGTGGATGCGATTTATATGAACGCCGTGATGGCAATGACAGGGCACGGTGGCTGGCCGCTGAGTGTGTTTCTGACGCCCGATCGCAAGCCTTTCTACGGTGGTACATACTTCCCTGCTATGCCGCGCTATGGTATGCCCAGCTTTGCGCAAGTGCTTAGCCGTGTTGCCCAAGCGTTTCGCGAGCAACGCGAGGATCTTGCCGCGAACGCCAACGCTCTGCTCGAACGCATTCAGGCGACTTTGCCGCGTTACCCCCAAACCGGACTGGACCCTTCTCTCCCGGAGGAAGCAATCGAGGAAGCAATCGAGGTGATGCGCCGCGATTTTGATGCTGCCCACGGCGGTGTATGGTCTCGTTTGCCTGATTCTGGCGCGAATGTCGAAAATCAAGGTGAAAAA
>CAZWQC010000025.1:0-4982 GCA_964635785.1 uncultured Ectothiorhodospiraceae bacterium | reverse complement strand
TTGATGCTGCCCACGGTGGCACGACCGGTTCACCAAAATTCCCTCAGCCGATGGCCTATGATTTTTTGTTACGGGCCTACCATCGTAACGGTAATCCAGTGGCGCTGGAGATGGTGGAGTTAACCTTACGGCAGATGGCTTGTGGTGGTATCTATGATCAGCTGGCAGGCGGGTTTCACCGGTACTCCGTCGATGCGGTTTGGCTCGTGCCTCATTTCGAGAAGATGTTGTATGACAATGCCTTGTTGGCGCGGTTGTATTTGCATACGTATCAAGTCACTGGGAACGCCTTGTATCGACGCATCGTGGTTGAAACACTCGATTATGTGACGCGTGAAATGACCGATCCTGCCGGCGGTTTTTACTCGGCGCAAGCTGCCGACAGCGACGGCGAGGAAGGCAAGTTTTTTGTTTGGACGCCCGCTGAAATTGTGTCTGTGTTGGGAGCGGAGGAAGGTAACCTATTCTGTGCAGCCTATGGGGTCACACCTCAGGGCAATTTTGCCGGTCGATCGATACTCCACCGAAGCACAGCCATTGAACGCCTTGCTGGACTGCGGAAGATGTCCCTCGATCAGCTGCAAGCGGTATTGCAACGGGCGAAAGTCGCGTTGCTTGAAGAACGGGAGCAACGGACCCAACCGTGTCGTGACGAGAAGATCATCACGGCGTGGAATGGGTTGATGTTGGCGGCATTTGCCGAAGCCGGGCGGGTATTGCAGCGACCAGACTATATTGACATGGCCGTGCGCAATGCAGAGTTCGTTTTGTCCACCATGATACAGAAAGGGCGTTTGCTGCGGACGTGGCGGGGCGGTTCGGGGGCAGCCAAACTCATGGCCTATTTGGAAGACTATGCGTTCTATGCCGACGGATTGTTGGCGTTGTATCAGACGACCTTCGATCCACGCTGGTTTCAAGCAGCGCGCACACTGATGGAGGTGGTATTGCAGTACTTCATCGATGAAAACGAGGGTGGTTTTTTCGATACGGCGGATGATCACGAAAAACTGGTCATTCGTCCGCGAAACCTGCAAGACAATGCGATCCCTTGCGGTAACAGTATGGCCGTTCGTACGCTTTTACTCCTTGCCGCGTACACGGGCGAGCGGCGTTATGAAGCGCCGGCGATTCGAGCGCTGGCTGCCATGCAGGGGACGATGCGCCAATACCCGATGGCATTTGCCCATTGGCTCGGCGCACTGACGTTTGTGACCGCCCCGCCGAAAGAAGTGGGTTTGATCGGTCGGTTGACCGAGCAGGTGACGACCGATATGCTCAGGCTGTTGCAACAACACTATCGGCCCAACCAAGTCGTGGCTCTATCCGATGGCACCAGTTCCGCGGAGCAGCCAGCACTCGTTCAGGACCGCAGGTCAGTTGCTGGCAAAACGACAGCTTATGTTTGTCAGAATCTGACCTGTCAGCGACCCGCGACGTCAGTCGCTGAGCTTAAGGTGCTGCTTCAATCATGAGCACGGCGCTGTTCGGCAGGCGGTTATGCGTTGCAGTGGCCGGGGCCTACACCATGGCCTCGCCGCCCGAGCTTGGGTGATGTTATTGTCAGGTGTCGCCGTCGGCTCGCCCGCGTAGCTCACGCCCTAGTCCCGGTCACACAATCGGGGTGTGACCGGCTGTGATGCTCGGCGCGAAGAGGGCGAAACGCCTCGGCTTTTGCTGAGTACTGAAATGACAATGTGAGCAAATTCATGCGATCGATACTCCCCAGTGCCGCGGCGATATCACGACGATACGAACGCTTCCTTAACGAAGCCGTGGCCCACCGCGTTGAGACGAGCATTATTGTACTGGCCGTGGTCGGCTATTTGGTTCACCTTGGTCTGATCGGTCTTGGTCATTTTGGCTGGTTGGACTTAAGCCAAGCGGCCTTGTTTCAAGACCCGATCTCGGCGATCTACACCCCGTTCTCGTTCATCCTGATCTACGAGGTCTTCCTCCTCGTCTATCATCTGCCGAATTCGTTTACCGCGTCTATCGCCATTCAGTACGAGGTGGTTTCGCTGCTGATTGCCCGCGATATCTTTCACGACATTGCCGAGTTGGAGACGGGTGGCAATTGGTATATCAGTATGGATAACCTGTATCTCGTGCTGGATGCCACTGGCTTGCTGTTGATCCTGCTCGGGATCTATGGGTTTCATCGCTTGCGGTTGTGTAGTCCACGGGTACCGGTTAATGCCGGAATACGTCGATTTATCGCCATCAAGCAGGCCATGGCCATGGCGTTATTGCCTGTGGTGATAGGAATGTTGGGTTATGCCACCGGTGACTGGGTGCTGAGCGCGGTCAACAACCACTCGATGATGCTAAGCGAGTTTAAGGATATCAACAAAGTCTTTTACGACGACTTCTTCAAAGTGCTGATCATGGTCGATGTCCTGGTGCTGTTGTTGTCTTTACCTTACAGCACCAGCTATGCCCAAGTCATGCGTAACACCGGCTTCGTGATCTCGACGATTCTGATACGCCTGTCATTCACCTCGGCACCGATTCTGGATATTCTGCTGGTGGTTAGCGGCATTGGTTTCGGCGTTCTGACCCTGGTGATCTACAACCATTTGGCTAACGTGGAGTCCGTGTTGCAAAAGGACTAAGACCTGAGCCGAGGTCTTGGCGCGATGGCGTTTGACGTTGGAGTTTATGATGCGCCAAAAGAGTCTATACTTGTGGGACAAGCGGGTCATGAGCGTATGAGGAACAGACTAATGAGCGACGACGTGGTCGGAGTGAGGCCGAAAGGCGCGGCGGCAGGTCAGGCACAAGCCACCATGATGCAAGACATTCTCCCGCCGGTGTCTGTCAAGACGCGCAGACTGCTCGCCAAGCACAGCGCAAGCATCAGTGAAGCCGCTGCCGAGGCCATGCTGGCCGACCACCCGATGGAACACCTCGGACCGGAAGCCGAGAAGATCATCGCATCGGGTTTGGGTTATACTCTGCGCATGCTCGAGGGTTTTGCCTTGACTCGAGAACCGGCGGCTATCGAGTACCAGCTTGCTTGGGCGGCAACCCGCCATCCCAGCGATGGCCTGCAGCCTGACGATATTATGCGGGGTTTTTTGCATTTGCGCACGGCCTTAACGGCACCGCTTCCAGTCAGTGCAGTCAACGAGTTGCTGCCGTATATCGACGCACTGGTGGGAGGTCAGCAAGCCTATGTTGGTCACAAGGAGGAGGAGTCATCGTGAGCATCGACAAGTCCACCTATCGCCAATATGAGGAGGCACTACTGTCATTTGACCGCGGCGCTTGCTCCAGTCTGGTTTATGACCAGCTCGAGCGGGAGGTGGCCATTCCCGATATTTATGAGCGCTTGCTACGGCCGGCGCTATACGATGTCGGGGCCATGTGGGAACAGAATAAACTGAGCGTCGCGGCCGAGCATGTCGCCACTGCCATCACGGAAGGCGTGATGAACGAGCTCTACTCTCGCGTAATCGCTGCGCCGCGCAAGGGAAGACTCGCTATTATCGCGGCCGTCGAGGGAGAATACCACCAGGTCGGTGCCAAAATGGTCGCCGATGTGTTCGAGCTCAATGGTTGGGATGCTCTGTTCGTGGGTGCCTCGACACCGGCGGGCGAAATCATCCGTCTGGTCCGCGAAACTCGGCCCACTTTGCTAGGGCTCTCCTTAAGCGTCTATTTCAATCTGCCATCGCTAGTCATGGAGATCGAGAGCATCCGGGCCGCGGGTCTTGATATTCCGATCTTGGTAGGAGGGCAGGCGCTACAGCGCGGTGGACGATCGGCCATTGCAGGCCTCGACGGCGTCTATCCGGTGCTCGATCTGGTCGAGTTGCAACGTGTCATTGACCAATTCGACGAAAAGCTGTCCAGCCGCGATTCCTACGAATCTTGATTGTCCTTTTGGCCGTCTGGGTCCAGCCGTGTGCAAACCACTGCTCTTCCTCCTGCCGGGTAGGCCGCCGGGTCGGGCTTGGCGTTGGGGCGAGACGTCCGCAGATGACGGATCTCATGCCGGCCTTTTCTCGGTTGTGACAACATCGCCAGTAGGGTCAGCATGTCGAGAATCGATACCTGTCGCTTCGATGGATGCGTGGCTTCTTAACTTGTGTCAAGGTAACCCGGAATTCTCAATCTGGCGGTGAACTCGTGAAAAAGCGTCTGTATTGGAACAGTTGTTTCTTGGTCGTGATGGGCTTTGCCCACCTCGGATCACCAACGATTGCCGCACCGGCAACGCCGGTCGTCATCGCGCTGGCGGAGCAAACCCACATCATCGAAGCTGTGCGGTTGAGCGGCACGTTGACTGCCAAACGTCGTGCCGATCTGTCGCCTGAGGTGGCCGGGCGAGTTGCCGGGGGCGATGTCGCCGGCGTTCCAGATGTCGCCGACGTAAGTGCCCTCGCCGGTGAGGACGCCGGTGTTGGTGAGGAACTTGCCGGTGTACATGGTCAACCGGCTGGCCTCATCGACCTCGGCGGCTTCGCGAAGATGGTTCACAATCACGAACTCAATCGACCAATACGCATTGGTGCGTGGGTGCAGCTGTTGGAGGATGAAACCAGCGAGCGACTGCCGCTCCACTCCGGGATTGGCATCGATGCAGGTTTCGCCAGTCTGCCGCTGAGGTATTTCGAGCGAGCATCTTCGGGTTTCGTCGACAATTCCGAGTCTACGAAAGACACCGGAGTGGACGAAGTCGGTTTGCTCATCGAGATCCGATGGAGCGACCTCCTAGCCGGGCCATATGTGTCGCGCCTGACGACAGAGCTAAACGGCGAACCCGTTGCGGACATCGTCTCGCCTCCGCAACCTGGCCGCGCCCGAGTCTGCAATTTCAGGTTCAGGCATCCTTTGCTCGTGGACAGCGACCTCGACGATGTAGGGGACCTCGATGGGTCAGAAGATGTCGACCAGAGCACGACGCCCTCTGCAACCGCACTGGAGCAAGAAATCGAGGATCTATCGCGCGCCATGGCGGGCCTCCGCAGTCCAAC